>DAOUVF010000205.1 GCA_030667765.1 Bacteroides sp. | reverse complement strand
CCCTGCTCTCAAGGAGTTCACCTGCCAGTTCATCCAGAGAGACTGGTGAGCCCGGCGCCATGTATACGGATGCATTCAGCTGTCGGGCGAGGGTATTGTACAGGGCAGCCAGTATGATCCTTTCCTGGGAAGGCTTGATCCTGGTCCTGACATCCGCGTTACTGCCAGTTAGCGACATTCCGGTTTCGAACTGATAATGCCGGGACATGCCGGGATCTTTCTGCCTGGGATCCCGCCGGGTGGCATATTGTGCAGTATATTCGGCCGGGGATAACCAGGTGCCGAGAAAATCCGCCCCGAAGCTTACGATCACATCAGCCTTATCGAAATGATAAACAGGTATCCCCGCTTTACCAAACGTTGCCTTGTTTGCTTCCAGCATCCCCGATTGGGAAGATGCATCATAAGTGATCCATTCGGTTCCAGGATACTTTTTCCGGAATTCATCCAGCACGGCCCTTGTAGATGGACTAATGATGGTTCCACTCAGCAGGACGATCTTCCCCCCGGCTGCACTTATCGAGGCCAGTTTTTCAGGGATCTCTTTATCGGCCTCTTCCCAGCTTATTTTTTCCTTATTCCTCGTTGGATGCTTATATCGTGAATCATCATAGAGTCCAAGAATAGAAGCCTGCACCCTCGCAGTGGTACCCGTGGCGCCAAACCCTGAGCGGTCATTGGGTTCCAGTTTAATGGGCCGGCCATCCCTGGTCTTCACCAGGATGCTTGCATATTCTTCGCCATCAAAGTAGGTGGAGGCAAAATACTTGGCCATCCCGGGTGTAACTTCTTCCGGCCGGATAAGGAAAGGAATGGCCTTTTGTACAGGTCTTTTGCAGCTGGCAGCCAGTACGGCAGCACCTATGCTGAAACCCCAGAGTTTCAAAAAGTCCCTCCTTGAAGCAGGCTGGTCTACAGTCTTGCTGTCCAGCAGATCAATCACTGCATTTTGATGACTGTCTCCCGGGTTATCCCCTGTGTCAATCCTCAGGTTCTCTCTCCCTTCCAGACTTTGCCAATACTTTTTCACAGGCATTAAAATTTTAATAGTGACATTTCATACACTCTATCCCCCCGATATCCTCAACACTTACCATTTCCCGCTTCCCTTCCTTTAAGTCCTGCTGTAGTTTTTCATATTTTTCATAAAATGCATTATCAATGAACTGGACCTCTGTGTCCCGGTGACAATTCACACACCATCCCATGGAAAGATCATTGAATTGCCGGATGATATGCATATTTTCCACTGTCCCGTGACATTCAGCACATTCCAGCTGGCCTACCTTCACATGCTGGGCATGGCTGAAGAATACATGATCCGGAAGGTTGTATACCCTGTTCCATACAATGGGTTCATTGTTTACTACAGCACGGAGGATCTTATTAATCTCGAAACTGCCGGAACGGGTACCCTCCCTGACAACCAGCTGATGGCAATTCAGGCATACTGCCGCTGAAGGGATGCCGGCCGATTTACTATGCTCAGCCGTATTGTGGCAATACAAACAATTGATCTCGTTCTGACCGGCATGTATCTGATGTGAAAACTTGATGGGCTGGTCGGGAGCATATCCCGGTGAACGTCCGATAGCGATGGCTTCCCGCACAGTGGTATCAACGATATAGAACAGACAGGCAAGGATCAATACCGCATGGACAAATTTAAAGCGGAGCTTGCGGGTGACCGCCAGATCAGTAATGGCCGCCAGGATCAGCACAATGGCCAGGACGAACAGGAACTTTTTAGTGATGGCCGGTTTGCTGGTTGTCAGGCCTTCCTCCTTTACTACTTCCAGGTAAGCCTTGATCAGTACCAGGTCATCTTCAGACAGATTGTAATGCTGATGCACCTGCGACATCATCTGGCCTGAAGGTGAAAGCAGGACTGTAGTAAATTCCTCCAGGGATTTTTCATGGCTGGTAAGGGCAATGTCATAAGCCGAAGGATTCCAGTTCATGGTATCCAGTTCACGTGTATTATGGCAGGAAGCACAGCTTACAGCTCCCTCTCCCATGGGGATCAGTCCATAGAACAGGCGTTCTCCCCTTTTCAGCTGATTATGCGAAATGGCATGATCGTCAGATGCTGAAACCAACAATGAACATACAATTATAAATCCAAGGGATATGCAAAGGATGCTGAGTGATCGTGATAGTTGATTCATAAAGATTCCAATGAGGTTATCAAATATATACTACCGGTATAATTCGACAAAACCGGTCTTCTCAAACCGGCCCATTCCCTGGACCGGTTTAATGAGGTAATAGTAAGTGCCAGGCAGCAGTTCCTGCCCGGACTGGTTCCTGCCATCCCACATGATCACGGGAGCCTCTGCCTGGAATACCCGAACTCCCGTCCTGCTGAATATTTGTAGATTATAAATAGTGATGCCATTGGAATTGATGACAAAATAATCGTTCATCCCATCATTATTCGGAGAGAATACATTTGCACAATCGAGCACATCAAAAACCTCAACCAACCTCATTGAACTGTCTGCACAACCTGCCTGGTTGGAAACAATAAGGGCCGCCCGGTATTGACCCTGTTCCTGAAAGCTGTGGATGAGCACCCTGGTGTCGCCTGTTTCTCCATCCTCCAGAAACCACTGATACTGATAGGGGATTGTATCCGGATCCTGGGGAACATTTACAAATACAACAGTGTATGATCCAAGTTCGACTGAATCTGACCAGAAGAATGTAGCATCCGGGTAAGGATAGACCCTGATATAGTCCAGCCGGGTGGTGGTCGTGTTGCCGTTGATGGTAATGCTTACAGTATATATCCCGTCGCTGTCATAGGTGACAGTCTGGGATCCTTTTCCGGTAGCTGTCTGCCCATTCCCAAAATCCCAGTCCACCGATGTTACCGTATCAACAATGGATGCATCAATGTAAGTAAAAGTAACTTCCAGTGAACTGCATCCTGTGGTGGTATCTGCGATGAAGGTAATCTGGGCAAAGCCAGGAAATCCAATGGATAAACATAACAGCAGGACGATATACCTCAAAAACTTCATTTGCAGCTTATTGGCTCAAATATATTAAAATTGGAAAGAGACCCCTATAGTTTTCGGGTTAACTTTTTAACAACCCTCACCTTGCTAAGGAACTCTTTGGCAAATACCTTGATGACAGTATAGATGGGTATCCCGAGGATCATACCAGGGATCCCGGCAAGTGTCCCTGCAATGATTATAACAAGGAAAATCTCCAGGGGATGGGCTTTTACGCTTGTCCCGAAGATCAGTGGCTGGGATACGAAATTATCTACCATCTGAACCACAACAACGACAGTCAGCATTGACAGCACCATGGGGAGTAATTCTGCTGAAAAATCCAGGTCCAGGTTATTGGCCACTCCCAGGATGATCCCGATGGATCCCCCGAGGTAAGGTCCCAGGTAAGGAATTATATTGATGACAGCCATGATCATCCCGATGGTCAGGGCCAGGGAGAAGTCGATGCCCACGATCAGCATACCGGTCGTAGCCATTACAAGGATGCCCGTGGCCTGTGCCAGGAGCCCTGCAAAATACCTCATCAGCAGATGCCGTACGGAGGTCATGGCATTGCGGATAGCCTGCTCATGTTTTTGCGGGAAGAGCAATACGATAAAATCCGTAATGATGGATTTCTCCTTCAGGAAGAAAAAGGCAATGAAAGAGATAGAAAAAATGGCAATGAAGGCATTCCCTAGCAGGCCAACAATCGAACTGAAAATATTGGTGATCACGGAAATGTCAAGGACCGATTTTATCTTTTCATTTATCAGGTTCTCAAGGCTGGGCACATTATCCTGTCCCGTGTTATAATCATAATACCATTCTTCGAGTTTATCTATGGGTTTTTCCAGTTTCTGTAAAAGCAATTGTGAGTCAATCTGTGACAGTTCATTTGCTTCGTTGGCAATCAATGGTACAAACAACCTGAAGAACCCAAAAAATACAAACCATATCAGGACCAGGACGATCAAGGCCCTGAGACCATCAGGCAGTCGGAAATTCCCCAGTTTAATCCGTCCCAGCAGGCCTACCAGAGGTCTGCCTATCAGTGAGAGGACGGCTGCCACCAGTACATAAGCCAGTACATTCGAGAAATACCATAAAACATAGCCAAGGATCGCTACTCCGAGGACGATCAGGAGATATCTGCAGAAGGAATTCATTTGTCAGGTCCGGGGTAATGATATGCCAGTCTCACAAATGTACTTATTTTGTTTTGAACTGTTTTTAAGTATTTTTGACAGACCATTAAAGCTTCTTCTCTGAGAAATGCAGCAATATCTGAATCTCCTCTCGCATGTACTCGAAAATGGTGCTGAAAAAAGTGACCGCACCGGAACCGGAACCATCTCCGTTTTTGGTTACCAGATGCGGTTTAACCTGGCAGATGGATTCCCGGTGCTGACCACGAAAAAGCTTCACCTCAGGTCCATAATCCATGAACTGCTCTGGTTTATCAAGGGAGAAACAAACATTGATTACCTGCAGCAGAACAAGGTAAGTATCTGGGATGAGTGGGCCGATGCCGACGGGGATCTTGGTCCCATTTACGGATACCAGTGGAGGAAGTGGCCCGCCAGCGAGGATCACCAGATCGACCAGATCAACCAGGTGATCCAAAGCATCAAAGAGAATCCTGATTCAAGGCGGCATATCGTCAGCGCATGGAATGTCAGTGAGCTAAGTAAAATGGCCCTTCCTCCATGCCATGTGCTCTTCCAGTTCTACGTGAACCGGGGGACACTCTCCTGCCAGCTTTACCAGCGAAGCGCGGATATTTTCCTGGGCGTCCCCTTCAATATTGCTTCTTATTCCCTTCTGATGATGATGGTTGCACAGGTAACCGGACTCAAAGCCGGGGATTTTGTCCATACCCTGGGCGATGCCCATATTTACAGGAACCACCTTGACCAGGTTAAACTACAACTTACCCGTGATCCGAGGCTTCTTCCGACGATGGCGATGAACCCGGCAGTTACCGACATACTTGATTTTAAATTTGAAGATTTTGAGTTGCAGAATTATGACCCCCATCCCCACATCCGGGGTGAAATATCCGTTTAACTATGATTTCCATCATTGTAGCAATCGCTGAAAACAATGCCATTGGCAAAAACAATGACCTGCTATGGCATATCCCTGAGGACCTGAAAAGGTTCAAGCAAATTACCAGCGGGCATAAGATCATCATGGGGAAGCGAACTTATGAGTCCCTCCCCTACCGGCCGCTTAAGAACCGTACCAATATCGTGATTTCAGATGTCCCCGGAGACCATTACGAAGGATGTGTCATGGCTTATTCCATCCGGGAAGCGATGGACCATTGTAGTCCGGATGAAGAGTGTTTCATCATCGGAGGGGGCATGGTCTACCGCCAATTCCTGCCCCTGGCCGATAAACTCTATATCACCAGGGTAGATAAATCTTTTGATGCAGATATCTTCTTCCCGGAAATCGATCCCGCCACCTGGGAAGAAACCGGACGTGAAGAGGGTGCCGGCGTGGGACTGGATTTCAGGTATTCATTCATCACCTACCTGCGGAAAAAATAACATCTCAAATCATTAACAGGTCACTGTACGAATCACTCACCAGATCGTCATTCCTGACCCCGAATTCATCCATTAACTGTCTGCACTGCCTGTTCAGGGTTTCCTCGGCCAGGCCATCTGCCTCGCTCTGGGCTTCGATCTCCAGGAAAGTACCTAATCCTTTCACCAGGTCAAGGTGAATTTTAATGTTATCAATAAAATAGATCTCCCGTTCCTTGTCAACTACTACCATTACCCCCAAAGCATCGCACAGGATGTTCTTCAGAACACTGCCTTTTTCAGTCTTATAAAGTATGCAGTGGCTGATCTTGGGCCCTGCCTGATCCGGTCGCTGGTACCATATCAGGTTATTCTCAATGGTCCCTTCCCTCAGTTTCAACCTTCCTGAACCGGTGCGGAAGTAAGTATCCACTTGATGATCCAACCCTATAAAATTTGCATTCTTCTCCAGAAGGATCT
>DAOUVF010000208.1 GCA_030667765.1 Bacteroides sp. | reverse complement strand
TTCTTCAAGATCCAGGCAGGCGTTTTCCATATCGTCATGTGCGGGGCTTATGCTTTAGCAGCCAATGATCCCGTGGGGAACCGGGTCATGATAAGGTTTGTAATTTTTGCCAAGATGATAGCCACCGTATTTCTCATTTCCTACGCAGTTTTCATCGACATGGTCTGGATGGTATTGGCATCCGGGATATTTGATTTTGTTATGGGACTGTTCCTGATCTGGTTCCTTAAAGGCCTGAAAGATACCCGGCAGGTCAGCTGCCATTGAATTGTTTGATGGCATCCAGCATGGCAATGATATTTTCGAGCGGTACATTGGCCTGAATATTATGCACTGTATTGAAAACGAATCCTCCACCCTGGGAGAGTATTTCACATTGATCAAGCACCTGCTTTTTGACCTCGTCAGGTGTGCCGAATGGCAGGACCTTCTGTGTATCAACCCCGCCACCCCAGAAAGTTACCTGCACCCCGTACTCCCTCTTCAACATGGCAGCATCCATGTCCCGGGCATTTATCTGGACCGGGTTGATGATGTCAAAACCGGCTTCTATCATGCTGGGCAACAGCGGGTTTATTGAACCGCAGGAATGTTTGAAGGTCTTCCATGTGGTATGATTATGGATCCAGTCATTTATCTTTTTATAGTAAGGTGCATAAAGCTCGTTGAAATCTCCCGCCGAACAAAACTGGGAATCCTGGGTCCCGAAATCTGTTCCGCAAATAAATACAACATCTATGCTGTCTCCGAATATGCCCAGGGAAGTCTCCAGGTTGCGCAGCGCAATACTGGTTTGTTCGGTGAAGATCTGGTGGAGGTAATCCTTTCTCAGCACGGTGCTCATATACCATTCCGTGACATCGCGAATACCCTTGGGATGGGTAAGGAAAGGGCCGGGGACAAGAGCAATGTCACCCAGTCCTGTACCCCCGAAATTAGCCAGTACTGCCTTATCGGTTTTGGCTGCCAGTTCTGCCTGGCGGGTCCAGTACGCGGTATCAGCCTCATCAAATACTCCGAACTCTTCCAGATTATCCTCTACATTGAGATTGGCTTCATCAAGGGGCTCCTGCCGGATGATGGTATCGAAGAAAAATCCGGAAACCGGCAATCTTCCTGACGGCCGGGCGCTGATATCACCTTTGGGATAGATCAGTATATCACCGTTTTCATCCTCCGAGGTGACAAACTTTCCAGGTACCAGCAACACCTGTCCCCAGGGGGTCCTGAACTCCTTCCAGTCTGAGTTCTCAAATCCGAACATGTTCTCCCTGGGTGATATTCCCAGGACATCAACCTCCAGCATTCCGGACAGTTCGGGATCTACTTCCCCGAGCATCTGGTAAGGTTCGGTAACCTTGACAGGGATTTCCGGCAGGCCAAAATACCTCCGGAGTTTTTCTATTACCCGGACATGTATGCCCGTAACGGGTGAGGCACCGAAATCAATGGCCAATTTATCTGCCTGCTTGTGCGCAAGTACATCCTGAACCCTTTGCCTGGAAGAGATAATTTCTGTCATGAGATAAATATATGATATAAACGGTACCGAATTTAACAACTTTTGCCATATTTATATTGATTAATTTCAAACCATCCGCATACACCATGAACAAAATCTCCTCAAATGCTTACCTGATACAGCTGACCCTGGTTGCTGCCCTCGGCGGCTTGTTATTCGGTTATGATACAGCCGTCATCTCCGGAACAGTATCTTCACTGAAACATGTCTTCATCGATCCTTATACCTGGCCGGAGACAACCGCCAATTTCATGCATGGGCTGGTTGTTTCATCCGCCCTTGTCGGATGTATCATAGGGGGATTATCAGGGGGCATCATCAGCCTGAGATTCGGGAGAAGAAAGGGACTGATCCTGGCTGCCGCATTGTTTTTAATATCTGCGCTGGGATCTTCCATGCCAGAGCTGTTTATCCAGCCGGTGGGAACTGCGGATGAAAAATTCATCCTGACATTTATTATTTACCGCCTGATCGGGGGAATTGGTGTGGGGATCGCTTCCATGCTCTCACCTATGTATATTGCGGAGATCTCACCCGCAGCGGTTAGGGGTAAACTCGTATCATGGAACCAGTTTGCGATTGTCTTCGGTATGCTTATAGTCTACTTTGTGAATTACAGCATTGCCCGCAAGGGTGATGATGCCTGGTTGCAGCAGCTCGGCTGGAGATGGATGTTTGCATCTGAAACCATCCCGGCCGTTCTTTTCCTGTTGTTGTTAATGTTTGTCCCGGAAACACCCAGGTATCTTGTCATGAAAGACAACAGGGACAGGGCATTGCACATACTCAGGCGAATCAATGGCGAGCAGGAAGCTGCAGGCATCCTGAAGCGCATAGTAGAGACAATCCATCTGCCTGCCGGGTCAAAGCGCCTGTTCTCCTTTGGTTCCATGGTTATTATAATCGGTGTATTACTTGCCGTATTACAGCAGTTTGTCGGGATCAACGTGGTAATGTATTATGCCCCGGAAATATTCAGGAACATGGGGTCAGGCACGGACACTGCCCTCCTGCAGACCATCATCGTGGGGATCATCATTCTCAGCTTCACCATATTGGCTATATTCACAGTGGATCACTGGGGACGAAAACCTCTGCAGATAGCCGGTGCCTTTGGTATGGCCTTCTTCATGATCGTACTGGGCTTTACCTTTTTCCTGGAGCAGGTGAACCTGGTATCATTGATATGTATGCTGGGATATGTGGCTTGTTTTGCGCTTTCATGGGGACCTGTAACCTGGGTTCTTCTCTCCGAAATTTTCCCGAACCGGATCCGGGGCCGTGCCATGGCCCTTGCAGTGGCTGCCATGTGGATCTCAAACCTGATCATTTCCCTGACCTTTCCCATCCTTAATAACAGCAGTGCACTGAACCAGGTCTTTCACCATGGGTTTTCCTACTGGATATACGGGATCATGGGCATACTGGCAGCACTGTTTGTCAGGAGGTATGTCCCCGAAACAAAAGGTAAGTCCCTCGAAGAATTAGAAAATCACTGGAAATAGCCCGGGAAAGGACTTAATATCCCGGGACAGAGAAATCATTCTGATTGTTGGATCTGCTCATGAATAAAGGCAAGGTCCTTGCTCAGGTCATGTTCCAGTGAATCGAAAAAGGTGTCTTCCAGGTCTGTGATAATGGATTTCAGGTTTCCTACATTATGCAGGGAAGGCATCACTTCAGGCAATTGTACCATTCCGGAGGTGCCAGTTTCAAATATTTCAAAAGATTCTTCGATCTCATCTATGCTCATCTGGATAGCGATGGAAACCGCAGTGAAGAGCTGTTCCCTGGTTTCCTGGGCTTCCGGGTCAATGAGCAATTCGGAAAGCATGATCTTTTCAAAGGCTGACAGGAACCCGACCACTTCCCCTGAGGAAAAACCTGAATTATAACGCCTGTAGGCAATGGCCTGGATATATTTTCTGATCAGGATCCGGTCACCCACTTTAATGCTGGTGGCGATCAGCTGGTAAAGCATTGTTATGTACCACTTCAGGACAAGTTTATCCATGGAACGGTAATGCCCGAATGCCTGCCCGTTATCCTGGTTGTAAACATGATCGACCATCTTGTTACGGATAAAATCACGGTGCCGCATCATCACTTCATATGCTTTCACATTAAAGCGTGTAGAGATCCTGTGGAGGGCAGTTTCATTTTTTACGGTCCAGTCAACATAGTGATTCTTCATGTTTTCAATCATGAATAACAAACGGCGAAGGATATCATTACGCGGCGATGTTTTCCAGGAAAGGGCTTCAAATGTATGGTCTGCCCCGACCACCAGCTTCCGGTCTATATATTTCATCATCCATGGCCGTTCGAATGGCTTTTCTCCCAGCAGGTCGCCTATGGCTGTCCGTACAATGATCCCGGGGAGGGCGATGAACTTAGGCATTTTTATGGATCTTTTTGGCCGGCCATAAAAGTATTTTGTTGCTGCATCAAAAAGTTCCTTGTGGGTGACCGTGCCATTGGGACTGGCGACATAGGTTGCCAGCTGTGGAAGTTCTTCAGACCGTTCAAGGATGGTTTGTATCATCCTGACCAGGTCGGTAATATGTATGTAGGTGATGCTGGACTCACCCTTGCCTCCCAGCATCCGGGCATTCCATTTATCAGAGAGCCAGGTACTGAGAAAGACAAAAAGCGGCGGATATTCGCACCAGTCACTGTAGACGGCGGCAAACCGAAGGATGGAGCAGGGGAACATGGAGGAATAGTTCCGGATCATTTCTTCTGCTTTCCGTTTACTGATGGCATAGGGATAGCTGGCATCCGGGGGACTCTGTTCATGTAGCAGGTTGTCCGGATCCTTATTGAATTTGCAGGCAGCCAGGGAACTGGAGAATATGAAGCGTTTGATGTTCAGGTATTGTGCCAGTTTGAGCACGTTCCGGGTACCATTAACATTCGTATGTTCGTACTGGGGATTGTCGTTCATGGTGAAATCATAGTAACCGGCAAGGTGCAGTATATAATCGGCACCGCCATACCGGTTAATGCTTTCAACGACGTCCTGAAGGTTGGAGAAATCCCCTATGTCTACCTGGGTCCAGCGAATGTTCTTATGCTTGGGTATGCCAGATTCCTGCTGGGATCTTCTGGCCAGGCAAAAAAGCCTGTACCGGTTGGCATTCTGTTCGATAAAATGCTTCCCGATAAAACCTGATGCTCCTGTAACGATTATACCCGGAAGCGCGTCATTCATGCTTTCTAAATGTATCCCTGAGTACCGCGTATCTCGCCTTTTCTCCGGTAGATGTTGAATAATTCAGAACCTTGCTTGATCTCTGCATGACTGCAACCCACACGGTTGCAGATGCCTATACAATTGCAGTAGTTTCCCATTTTATCCGCAAAGAGGGTGATCATGTCCCCGCCGCAATCACAGGGTGCATAAACAGGCAGGGGAACATCGCAGACCGGACAGAGAAGATTCATGATCTCTCCTTCTGAAAGGTCAATGCCAATAGTGTATTTCGACTTATCCCCGCAGTATGGGCTGAGCGCTATGTGTCCCTCCTGCTTTCCCTTCTTTAGTTTGATCAGGATCCCATGACGTCCGGTGAATTCAACATTCGGACTTATCAGATTATGTCCGTTGGGGCAATAGCATTCCTCAATTACCAGCAATTCATCGTCATCATCCGTGAGCTTCTTCTTGGCCTTCTTCTTCTTCTTTCTCATGTGAGGGATATTCCACATCCCTTTTGAATTAAACCTTCCCATGTGATATTTTCATTTTTGGTCGTTATTTTGATCCGTTGACCTGATCATGATACTCTTGCTGAAGTTCATCACCAGGTTCTTAACCTCTGTACGGATGCCGTTGTACCTGTGTTTCAGGTCATCACTGAGAGTGGCATCAAATTCCAGGTCATCCAGGATCTCTATCCCGATGACCAGTATTTTTTCCGGTATGATGAAGCCGAGTTTCCTTCCCATCTCGAGTGACATTTTGAAAGAGACATCGTGCTGGCAGGAAAGGTGCAGGGTTTCCTGGTAATCCCCGGTTGTGAATACATGTACCCGTCCGGCCGCTTTCTGATCCGTTTTGATGGTATCGATGAAAACAACCCCCTCGTAACCGTTGATATACTCCAGCAATTCCAGTCCACCAATAAACAGGCATTCAAAGTCAAAGGCCTCTGCCGGTACCAGGTCTTTCATATCCCGGGTCAGCCTGACAGGGATACCGACATCCTGCTGGATATCGTTCCCGATACCCAGTATCAGCACCTTATTATCTCTATCGTTCATGCTGATGTAAGATACAATAAATTTAGCCAGGGAATTAATCCCTGCTGGCCGTCCGGATAATCTCCCCTTCCTTATTCCTGAAATTCACTACCAGGGGCATTTTGCCCGGCTGATTATGGGTTGCACAGGAGAAACAGGGGTCATAGGCCCGGA
>DAOUVF010000306.1 GCA_030667765.1 Bacteroides sp. | reverse complement strand
GGGAGCTAAAATCAAAATATTCAGGGAATTTTACATCTAGCGGTCAACCCGCACATATTCATCCAGGTTTTAAAATAACTGCCAATTTTGTAATTTTAGCGCTAACATTTGTAAACATACCATCATGTCAGGACATAGTAAATGGTCAACCATAAAGCGAAAAAAAGGAGCAGCTGATGCCAAACGGTCCAAAATGTTTTCCCGGGTTTCGAAAGAGATACAGATAGCCGCCAAGGAAGGTGGTCCTGATCCCGAAATGAATCCCGGGCTCAGATTGGCCATATCCAACGCCAAGGGAGTCAATATGCCAAAAGATAACATTGACCGGGCCATTTCCCGTGCAAGCAAGGAAGCAGATTCCCTACAGGAGTTAACATTTGAGGGTTATGCTCCCAATGGCATAGCCATATTCGTCGAATGTTTAACGGATAATAAAAACCGCACTGTCAGTAATATCCGGGCGATATTCACCAGGCGTGGTGGCAGCCTGGGAACCAACGGGTCGGTTGCCTATATGTTTGACCGCAAAGGTGTGATCACCGTGCCAAAAGGAGACCTTGATCCCGAAGATTTTGAGCTGGAGATCATTGATGCCGGCGTGGAAGAAGTGGAGCTGGAAGGAGATGTTTTTATCATTACCACTGCTATGGAAGATTTTGGCAATGTCCAGAAAAAACTGGAAGCATTGAATGTGGAGCCGGAGAATGCTGAACTGCAACGGATCCCGCATGATACTACGCAGTTGGAGCAGAATGAAGCCTTAAAGGTGATGAAAGTCATCGAAGATTTTGAAGAAGATGACGATGTGCAGAACGTCTTCCACAACCTCGAACTGACCGACAGCCTGGTGGCTGCCATGGATACCTGACCTGTCAGCCTGCCGGCTTGGTCTGTTTTCAACCCTTTCAGGATTTCTTTAAATTGACAGGAAGTTCAAGGCTGAATGTGGTGCCTGCTGCGGTGGATTTGAAAGACACCTTTCCGTTCAGAAACTTTTCCCCCAGTAATTTCATGCTGTATGTACCCAGTCCCCTGCCCGTACCTTTGGTCGAAAAGGAACGCTGGAAGACCTGTTTCTGAACATCCTTCGGCATATGGCCGGGGTTATGTATCCGGATGGTCACAGCTTCAGCAGCGATGTTGCAGTCAACTGTCACCTTCCCTTCATCCGGTATGGCTTCCATGGCATTTTTTATCATGTTGCCCAGGATCCGTTTTAGCAATACCGGGTCAGTTTTGATTGTATAATCACAGGCATTTCTCTTAAAAATGATCTTCCTTTCCCGGCCCAGCTTATGACGCCGGTATTCCTCTATAATATGCCCAAGTGTTTCTTTCAGGTAAAATTCGAAGTTCTTAACCACGAGCTCCCCGTTCTCAGCTGCCACAAGTGATTTCTGTGTCATGATCTCCTCGGTCAGGTCACGGCTCACCTCGCCGAGCAGGTTAATAAACCGGTTGATTTTTGCCGGATCATCAGCCTGTTTCAGCAGATCCACCACTCCCTGCAGGGTGCCGGCAGTATTCATGACGTCATGGAAAAAAATACGCTCCAGGGCCTCTTTTCTCTTTTTGCTGCTGATATCCCTGGCTGTGAAAATGGTAAACTGGTTTTTGGCCCAGAGAAGAGGGGATGCGGTAACTTCAAGATCCAGGCAGTCTTCTGCCCCATCAAGGGAGGTACGGATCCGGCATTCATCGGTCACTGTTTCACCGGTTTCCTGGGATACAAGGATGGCATTGGCGGCTCCGCATACCTGGCAGTGCTCGGATGTTCCGCAACCCGCTTCCATATGATCCGAATGAATACAATTCAAGGCTTCCCCCGGGCGTTGACCGAGCAACTCCTCCATGTTTTCTATCCCTATTAGTTGAAGCAAGGCCTTATTGCTGAATACGATCTCCCGTTGCTGGTTCAGAATAACAGCAATGTATGGCAGGGCAGCAATAAGTTCTTCAATATAAGAGACCGATTTAAGCTCAGTATAATCTTCTAAAATTTTACCCTTGACAGATCTTTCAGGTGATGCAAAATGCGTGAGCATGATTTTATTTTTCTGTTTTTTTCCTGGTTCCCCGGAGAAGCAGGAAACTTCCGAGGATAATCAGGGCAAGCAAGAACAATAACCTTCCCACCATAAAAAGGATATGATCTATGCCGATCCATCCGAAGCTGGCATAACTGAGCCCGCCAAAAATGGCCACCCATCCGATAAATCTTGGAAGTAATCCGGAACTGGCAATCAGGAGTCCGAGTATGATGGAACTGATCCCCACCAGTGTATATGCAGCCAGTTGCAGGTTGGATCTGGAAACCAGAATAAAAAACGAGATGTTGGCTATATAATCGGTTTCCTGTCCGGATGAAGCCTGGTAAACAGTAACCATAGGGATCATGTTTAATCAATTGATGGCAATGATAATATATAATATGCCGGTAGTACTGATCAGAAAGGCGGCAAGATAAGCAGATGATCTGCCATATGGCAGGAAGCTCATCAGTATCAGGGGACCAAAAAACACGATGAGGATTGAAGTCACGAACCATATTATCGAATTCAACCAGATCCGGTCAATATTATCCCCCAAATAAGAAAGATCTTCATGGATATTGATGTAATCCGGCTTGATATCAATAGCAGTCAGAATGGCTGCTATTACCAGGAAGGTAATGAGCAAGGCCGTAATACCGGCGAGTCTTTCAACACCTCGTTTTTTATTTGGGATTCCTGCAATCATCTGCTTAATGGATCAAATGGCCTTACAATTTGCAAAATAATCAATTCCGGAATGAAATATGCATATAATCTGGAAATGATTCAATCCCATGAATTTTTTGTTATTTTTGGAACAGCTTTTGGAACAATGAGCAGAGTATATTTTATCATACTGGTTATCATTTCAATAGCCTCATCAACCGGTGCACAGGATGTGGATCAGCAGGAAGAGGAATCCAGATTATACCAGCAACTATTCCAGCAGGGTGCAGCCGGAAGTAATGTCCGGATCGTCCAGGAAAAGAAACTGGATGAGATTATGTTAAACTTTATTGAACAGGGAAGGAAACTAGGTGGGATTCCCTGCTATTGGATCCGGATCTATTCAGGATCGACCCATTCGGCCAGGGATGAAGCTTATGAAACAAAGGCCCGGTTCCTGAAAAAATATGAAAGCATCAGGAATGATGTTATTTATGATGATCCCAATTTTAAGGTTTATATAGGTGGCTACAGGTCCAAGAGTGAAACACTGAAGCTGCTGAACAAGATCAAAAGGGATTTTCCCACCGCGTTCATCGTTTATGATATTATTGATTTTCCTGTTGAATGAGTGAACAGATCAAACATGAGTGTGGTATCGCACTGATCCGGTTGTTAAGGCCCCTGGAGTACTACCAGTACAAATACGGTACCTGGAAATATGGATTGAACAAGCTGTACCTGCTGATGGAAAAGCAGCATAACCGTGGTCAGGATGGAGCGGGTGTGGCCTGCGTTAATTTTGATCTTCCGCCCGGTCAAAAATTCATCTCCCGGTACAGGTCGGCTGAAAACGCCGCCATTAATGATGTCTTCCGGAAAATCTCTGCCGATTTTAAAAAACCGGAGAGAAAAAAACCAGATCGTTTCAAAGATGCCGTCTGGGCCAAGGAAAACCTTCCCTTTGCCGGTGAATTATATATGGGTCACCTGAGGTATGGTACTTACGGGAAAAACAAACTGGATAATGTGCATCCCGTTATGCGGGAGAATAACTGGAAATCAAGGAACCTTGTCCTGGCAGGCAATTTCAACCTCACCAATGTGGAGGAGCAATTTTATAAGCTCATTGAACTGGGACAACATCCCAAGGATTTTTCTGATACCGTAACCATCCTTGAAAAGATCGGCCATTTTCTGGATCAGGAAAACCAGCGTTTGTTCGATAAGTTCAAGACTGAGGGACATGACAATATTGAGATCTCCAGGTTGATCTCCGATCATCTCGATGTGGTCCAGGTACTAAGTGAAGCCAGCAAACAATGGGATGGGGGGTATGTGATTGGCGGCCTCCTGGGACATGGGGATGCTTTTGTGTACAGGGACCCATGGGGCATTCGTCCGGGTTATTATTACAGGGATGATGAAATTGTTGTCGCAGCTTCCGAAAGACCTGTTATTCAGACGGTTATGAATGTTCCCGCCGTAAAGGTACACGAAATTGATCCAGGTCATGCAGTGATCATAAAGAAGAACGGCCAGGTTTCATTGGATGAGATTCGTACACCCGGTGAAAAAAAAGCCTGTTCCTTTGAGCGTATATACTTCTCAAGGGGAAGTGACAGGGACATATACAGGGAAAGAAAGAAGCTGGGGATGCTGCTCACACCGGATATCCTGAAAGCCATT
>DAOUVF010000155.1 GCA_030667765.1 Bacteroides sp. | reverse complement strand
GGGACAATCCAAATTACCCCATTGCAAGAGATATCTGGGTATTCTCCTATGGTGGAAGTGTACATTATATCTTTAATTCAGATAAACTGTCCCTCAAAGCCGCCTACCTGAGAAACCAGATACAGAAGAGAGATGCCGGCAGTTTTGCCCTGGGTTTGTTCCTGTATAAAGACAGGGTAGGGTCGGAACAGGGATTCGTCCCTCCTGAATTACCCTCCTCGTTAAGGCAATCAGTGGATCTTAAGGAATTTGATGCCATCACTATTGGAGTTTCTACAGGTTACATCTATACCTTTGTATTGCGGGGTAATTTCTACCTGAATCTTTCCATGTTTCCGGGTTTGGGATATCGCCGGTTCGATCTGAAAACCCTGGATGATCATCACAGGATGATTAATACACTGGGTGTACAACTGCTAGCCAGATCAGCTGTTGGCTATGAATTCAAACATTTTTACATGGGATTGACCATGTCCGTCATTTTACGGAATTTCAGCTACGAAGTGTCCGAGGTGAATCTTGGTACCGGACAGGTAAGGTTAACCTTCGGGAAAAGATTCGATATAAGCCGGAAAAAGTAAAAAAAAGAGATGCACTGAAAGCGCATCTCTTAAATTGATTTTTTGGCAGCCAGGGGGCTATTGACCTACCGACGGTACAGGAAATTTTGACATTATGGCCTGTACAGTCTTTGGGATATTTTTATCGCGGTTTTTCGGATTTTCGTTGATTTCTCCGGTCCCGATTCCTTCCCAGATGAGTTTTTCATCCTTTTTATCAAAAACGTCGCATACAAGGGTACCTACATTATAGTCATATTCCTGTATAGAGGTGGTTGAATGACCGCCTCCCCAGCCGTAACCGGGTCCATATCCATAATAGCCACCATAATAACCACCCATAGAGGTTGTAGTGGCCGTGGCAGATGTTTTCTGTTCAACCACAATAAAAAGGGTCACTATCATATCTCCGCCACTCTCTACTATTTCGAATCCGCGTTTCTTAAATTCTTCGCCAAAAGCTGTTTCAAGTCTATCCTTGTCTAGCGTTGAGAGCAGCTTATCGCTTTCTTCTGACCAACCGTAATATTCAAGTGTTTTGTACTTGGTGAAATCAACGGTAGAGTCCACGTCGGAATAAACCTTCAGGCTAGAACAGGAATTCAACAGGATCAATCCTGCGACTCCAATTGTGAGAAATACATTTTTTTTCATTTCCTTATTTTATTTATTTAAACATTGAGTAAACATTTCCAACCACTGGAAACTTAAGAGGCATGATCCGTTCTGGATCTGACATCTCAATATTTTGGCAGTGGTACAGGCAAATATATTAAGAAAATTTAACACCGTATGTTTCCACAAAGTTTTAAATCTCATAATATTAGGATCTTAAAGATCATTTATCGCCTGAAAGGGCAATCTTGTCTTTCAGTCCAACCTGTTCTTTGATGGTTTTGGCCAGGCAGGCAAAAAGCCAGATCCTGGCCAGTTCGTCCTGATCAAGTCCTCCAGTTCCGGTAGCTTCCCTGGACAGTAGCCAATCATTAATATTTAAAAGTTCTGCCCTTATGGATTTTTTGATATTGCTGTTATAGGTACCGCATCCTTCAAATTTTACCAGGGGTTTCATTTCTCCAATTCCACGAAGGATATTGATAAGATGCACAGGAAAGGAATAATGGCAAATATCCATTCTGTATATCTGGTATTCAAGTCCCATGTCATCTTTCTGCCGGCTGATATCTTCCATGGATCTCTGGCTGACTTCTTCCAGCGTTTTCCAGTCCCACTTCAATCTTGCCAGCAACAACCTGACCAGTTTTACTTTTTCCGGACTCTTTTCTCCCAGCCAGGTTTCTGCCTCCCTGGCAAGTTGTTCATTGTATTCAGGTGGCTTATCTTTATTGTTGATATCCAGCCAGTTGTGCAAAGCCCATAAATACTGTTGTCCCATAATAGTCCGTCCTGTTTTATCAGACCTCCATGCCTCATCACCGTGTTGGATATGGTTCCGTCCAATGTCACCAGGATCTGTATAAGGCTGCAGATCTTTTATTGAATTCCTGATGTTTTTTAAGTGTTGGAGATATTTGAAATGGCAGACTTCAAATCTTGTGATCAGTTCCCTTACCTTCCTGACATGGTCCGGATAGTTACCCAGGGCTTCCTCCAGCTTATTGATGCCGGGAATTTCTGCATCCCCACATGAAACTTCAATATTTGACCAGGCACTCATGACTCCAGGATCTTACCTATACTATTTTGGCCTTAATTTTCTTAAGTATTTTGATGAATTTATGCAGGACAAAGTAGATGCTGCCAAAAATGAAAGCTTCTTTCCCGCCATCAATAATGGTGTATTCCCCTGCATCACATAAGGTATGAATTTTGTCCGAAAAGCGGGTATCCGTGTATGGATCAATTACTTTAACCTGTATTTCTTCATACTCGGTTTTAGACAATTTAAGCACCTTGTTTATGAAGATCCTGCCCTCGATTTTTTCTGCATAATCCATGCTTGGGCGATACCAGTTTCCTTTGTAAAAGAAAGGCGTCCCGGCCGGCCTGGCTGAGCGGATGTCTGTCTTAACAGGATTCTTGGGATGCGGTACCCATTCGGAGAAAAGATCTTCAGCATAGAAGAGTTTCAGATTGTGCCGGAAACCGTCTCTTCTGTCAGTTGTAAACATCCAGTAAGTGTCCTCATGCTTTATGATTGTATTGTCAATGCCTGCAAATCCATCCATAAGTACATGTGACTTTTCCCAGGAAAGGGGGAAATCAACAGCCTTATACATGAATACGCTGTTGGATTCATATGCTTCCGGGACCAGGTAATAATCACCATTGTGTTTTATAGGATAAGGGTACGATAGATGAAACGGTTCCTTAATAAGCTTTTGTTCAGGTCCGAAAGACTGCTCATATAAAACATAATCCAGTTTACCCCTGGCTTCTTTAAACGGGTATGTCTCATAAAAAATATGCAATCTGTGTTTATCGGTTTCATCTACCAGGCAGAAAGGATCTGCCAGGAACCTGTTTCTGGAGCGTAAAGGGTACCAGTCAACTTCAGGTTTTTCTTCATCCAGAAATGCTGATATTGGTGCCTTCACAACGCCGATATTCCAGTAATCAGTAAAGAAGAAGCTTCGGCTGGCTTCCCGCAAATTAAAATAGACCAGCTTTAATAAAAAAGCCAGTACCTGCCAATTCCGTGGTTGGTGATATACGGGGGCCGTAGTTTCGCCAGGTTTTACATGGAATTGATCTGTATGACCATTCAGGATATCGATACAGAGCAAGGCAGGCCACCTGCTGGTTTCTTTATAGATCTGGTCCCTGTTCCTGGCATATGAATATTTGGTCTTAACAAAACCTTTCTTCAATACCACACCTGCATCCAGTCTATCTGTAAGCCTTTGTAATATAGCCCCGGTGATTTTATCATCTTTATATATTTCCCAGAATGCCGGGGGACCGCCCCTGTAGACCTGTTCATCGTCATGTTGAAAGGACCAGACACCATATTTTGAAGCATCCAGGATCTCACCCCGGATATTGCCGAATCCGAATCTCAGGATGAAATGCAGGTCAGCTTCCCTGATTTTTCCGATATCCTGATCCCTGAAATGTTGTGAATATTTCTCACAGGTATCAGTTTGACAGCTAATGGTTGGTACTGCCTCAAGTTGTTTAGACAGATCCACATGTTTGAAAGACCTGGACCGCTTTTTTGATAAACAGTAAAATGTAGACCAGAGCAGGTGCTTCAGTTTCTTTTTTCCGTCCGCCGGTGGATTATCATCAACAATCAGCAATCCGCATGATACCTTTTCGAGCGAGAGAAGCTTTTTAATTGCATCTGCCTGCCATGTTGAAAAGACTGTGCCCCTGCACATGATGCCAAATCTGATCTCAAATTCATTCATGGTTCTGATCTGATCTAATGAAATTATCCAGTCTTTCGGCACTGAAGATGGTCCACCCCACACTTTGTCCATCTTCTTCATCCCGGGAAGCGATGTGCATCTCCCATACCACCCTGGCAGGAGAGGTATAGGTATATTCGCGGATCATGCTCCAGGAGCGTACATATCCAAATTCCTTGCTGGGACGTAGGGCTCCGTATGAAACGAGTATATTGTTTGTTATCTCCAGCCAGTCCACATCTCCCATGGCAAAGCTGGCGAGTCCGGTTTCACCGGGTATCCTGGATGTCCATATAAGTTCTGCAGAGAGGTCTTCATCATTGATATTGTATGCTGCAGCATAACTTTGTGTGGTTTCTGTGATTGCATCGAAGGGCCTGGCTTTATAATTATCATTGTTGAAAATAAACAAAGTACCATCAGGGGACATGCTGGGGGAATGCTGATGCCAGAACCAATCTCCTTTATCCAGATCGATCAGTTTTGACCTTAGATTGTCAGCATAACATGTGGGTTCCCCGAATATCCATTTGATTTCCCTGGTGTTCCTGTCGATTTTTAAAATTGAACTCAGATACCTGAAGTTTACCATTATAGTATTATCATCCGGATCATACAAAACCGTGTTTGCGTGGCTCCAGTCTATGATATCACGAAATCCTCTCCTGTTCCAGTAACCGCTGAATGTTTCATAGCCAATCCGCATGGGATCCAGGTGATCAAATGCATGCCATTCCCATATGATCTCTCCTTCCGCATTAAACTCATAGATTACATCTCCCATTACGTTCTGGGTCTTCCGGGGGGCGGATTCTTCGGTCTCGGAGGTATAGTAATTGTCTATTGCCTTGTATTCTGAACTAAGTATGATATAATTTCCATTTTCAAGAGGGTATGCATCATGGTGGAAAGTAAGTGCCTTGACAGGGGTGCCTTCCTGTGGTGGATCAGATGGCCGGTCGGCTGCATACCAAGAATTGATTACATTCCCAAGAAGGTCGATTTCTACCAGACGAAAATCCTGTGTCATATATGCAATATGGCCATTTGAGAGAAAGTTAAAATCGCTGATACGGGAATTGGTACGGTAATACCAGATTACTTCCCCCATTTCATCAATGGCCACCAGCATTCCGAAGTTTATGTTTAACCGTGCCTGGTCAAGACCTCTTCTCCTGGGATTGAGCAGGGTAACTCCGGGCTCTGTTTGCCCTTTTTCTATGGTGGTAACTTTAAATCCCGGAAATTCTATAGGATCTGATGGAAGCTCCGGCGTGGTGAAAATCATTTTCTTTCTATAATTTAACTTTTCCCCGGCGGATTGAAGTAATAGTTTGACACGATAGGACCTGCCAGGTCTCATCCCTATGACAGGCAATCCACTGGAAGGATTGTGAGTACTATCATAACTGAGGGTAAGAGAGTGATCTTCACAGTCCAATAAAATCTTCGCAGCAACCGATTTATTGGTTTGAAATTTCAGAATACCGGCCAGTACTACGCTCTCGTTTGGATTCCCTGTTATTTCAGGCGCTGATATGAATTGAAGTTTCTCCTGACTGCAGCCGGAGAAAATCCCTCCTGCAAGAATTATACAACAAACTATTTTATTCATTTTGTGCTGATATTTTTCGCATGACATGTAAATTTTCTGCCGGTGTATCAACAGTAATTTCACAACCTCCCGACAGGATGAACCTGTTATCCTTTTCTTTACTGCATAGCTCCCGGACCTTCACAGCAAGATATTCTGTTGATTGTTGTTCGATAATTCTAACGGGATCCAGGTTCCCGCATCGGATGATTTCATCTCCAAGGATGTCAAATGCATCGTCCATGTCCACCATCCAGTCAAGGTCCAGGATATCTGGCTTTACATCCTTCAGATCCGGCAGCAGGTGGGTTATATCTCCACATATATGGATCTTTACAGCTGCACCTAGTGAATGAATATAATCTACAATTTCCCGGTGTTTCTCCTTGACATATTCACGATACTGATCATCGGATATCTGTGAACAAATCGCATCTCCCATGCCGATGATATTGCAACCCGCTTCCACCTGGGCTTTTGCGAATTCCCTGGCAGTTACAGTTGTTTTATCGATAAGGATCTTTACCAGATCAGGCTCCATGATCAGGTTGAGCAGTGTGTCATTAACCCCGGACAGGTCACATGTCTCAGCCAGCGGGCCTTCAATCCAACCGATGACAGGAACAGAATGACCAATACGCTTTCGATATTCTTTTGCACCCTCTATCCGGTCGAGGGTTCGTTCCGCTTTGTAAATGTCCGGATTTTTTAACAGCCTGGCATCTTCGATGGATTTCACAATAGCTTGCCGGCATTGCGGGACACCGTCCTCAGGGAAATGAACATCGGCTCCAAACGCAGAAGTTTCCCTGTAAGGATCTGATATGAGTCCCACTACATCAATACCAAAATCCTCAAGGCACCTGATATTGCTTTCCACCAGGACCCTGTAATCACTGGCAAAGCGACCGTATGTCGTGTGATTATAACGGGCGGCAAAATGCATCAGGATTGGGTGAAACAAAATGCCTTCACCTTTGGAGCCACCCGTTATTTGATCCAGGATGCCGGTTTTATTCATTGCTCTCAGGTATTATAATCCCCTCTTAGTTAAAATGCTGTGCCGGGAATTAAAAGTACAAAATTACCTGACAGCCTTGATACGATCAATGAAAAACGGATTAACTTTTCAAGACGTAGGCTAAAACTTCATCAAAAAACTGCTGGAAGCTGCGGGGTTTACTACCAGTAATTATTTCAACATCATCATTGGTAAAATCTCCCCAACCCTCGGCATATGCCCTGGAATAATCCATCATGACCCGGGCACCCCATTCTCCCCAGCCTGCATTTCTGATGGCATCTCCAACTGCTTCAATGGATATAGGTACATAAGTAACCGGCTTGTCCATACCTTTGGATATTGTATCGGGACCAGTGGGCGTGTATATTTTACCATCATGCCCGCTGCCCAGCAACAAAGAAGCACAGCAATCAGCAATATCACGTACATCTATCATGCCCAGTTTTCCATTTCCCATGCCCAAGTACATGTTGCCATCTGTATTTATGGTTTCAAGGGATGCAAAAATATTCTGCATAAAATAATGAGGGCGCAGAATAGTGTAGGGCAAGCCAGACATAATCAAAGCATCATCACTCTGAAAATGCAGTCGACCGTTTTCAG
>DAOUVF010000404.1 GCA_030667765.1 Bacteroides sp. | reverse complement strand
TAAAGAACACTTATCAGAATGGCCTGCCTGTTTACACTGACCTCACACATTGCCAATAGCAGTGAGGATAATAATCATGGCAGAAGCAATGCCCTTTACCGCAACGACGGACAGGGCGCGATGACTGATGTGTCGGCCAACAGCAATCTTATTTATAACATAGACACGATCGTAGTATCTGCAAGGAATACTTTCGTATTGGATTATGACGGTGACGGGAGGATTGATTTGCTGATGCAGGACGATGATTGCTGGCGCTGGTCAATCGGGGAATCCCACCTGATGCGCAACATGGGAAACATGGTTTTTAAGGATGTTACACTTGATGCTGGACTTCCAAAAAACCTGAATGGGCTGGGAGGTTTCGTGGGCGATATTAACATGGATACCTGGCCCGATATCTTCTTTGCTCATACCAATGTAATGTATATCAATAACCGGGACGGTACATTCCGCAAACTTGACTACGAGTTTTTCGATCCGCAGTATTCAGCCAACGCGAGGGACGGGAATCTTGTATGGACCTGCGGGGCGGAGATTGGGGATCTGAACGGGGACGGTCTGCTGGATATGGTTTTGGGTGACCATTTCGGGAATACCCTGGACCATAAGGCCCATGTTTATATCAATAAAGGGATTGACGAAAACGGAGATCCCCGGTTCGAAGAGGTTAGTGAGGAGATAGGGATAGATACCGTATCCCAGAAGGAACCTTTTGTTGCTATAGAAGATCTTGATAATGACGGGGATATGGATATAATTGTCTCAACACGGGAAAGTATACACTATTAATGAAGTCCGTACAAAACAACTTTTTACCATCACCGGGCAGTCCCGGTAAACAGACCTGCACTTAATGATAAACCAGTATCCTGCCTACCTGGCTTGCTCCTTCAAAGCGCATCCTGTAGAGATACAATCCGGCCGGGTGTTTCATGCTTTGCCAGGTGACCATGTGACTGCCTGCTACTTCATGCCGGTTCACCAATACTTCAACGACCATCCCTTGCGGGTTTATGACCTCTATAAAAACATATCCCGGGCGGTTGATCTGGTATGGGATGCTTGTTTTCCACTTCACGGGATTGGGGTAGTTTTCACCCAGTTGAAAAGGCAAATTTGAGATGCTGTTGATTGGAACACTGGTTGAAGTATAGTCATATGCTTCATCGACAAGATGCCAGTAGTCTTCGTTTCCTCCATCATAATTCTTTTGAAGATAATAGGTTTTTAATGGTGTACGTTCGAAGTCCTGGAGGTTTCCAAGGGTGGCCCCCTTATCCGGATCCCACTCATACAAGGGGATATTGGATGGATTGAAATGGGATATCATGCCACGTTCCTTTGCCATGTGGAAAAGCCCGAAATTACCCGGTTCATGTCCGCCGATCCAATGCCCGATAATGTCCACATAATAGGAATTCAACCCGAATATTATATAGTTGCACATATAGTCGGTAGCTATACCCTGGGCGCTTGGGCCATCCATAAAATTTCCGTCCCTTCCGTAGATCCCTTCGATCACATGGAGTCCCGGCTTATTCACCGAATTGTTATCCAGGCACCTGGTAGCCCATGTTTCCTGCCATATTCCGCCTGAAGATCCCGGTTTATCCCAGCGGGGAATACCATCAGCTACATGGCGGTTGTAATTATTGAAGATATTATTGAATGCATCGTCATGCCTGTCTTCGGCTTTGATGTTCAGGTGATCGCCATAATGGTTGCAATGTCTCTGGTAATTCATGGCTATGGTTCCCTGGATGTTTTTGGCGGCAAGGGTTAGTCCCATACCATGCGCTTTCAGTTTGGCAACGTTCATCAGCCAGGTATCAGGTGAATTCACTGGCCATAAATATGGGATCCTTTTGAAATAAACCCCGTCCGGTACATCGACCCATTGGATTTGTTCGGGTGTCAAGTCGTAATATGGCGTTTCAATAACTGCCAGGTCAATGCCAGTCCGTTCCGCCATGGCATTATATCCACCGTCCTCCAGGTCAGACTTGCAGTTTACTTCCCTCATATAAAACTGGGAACCGGATATGCCCAGTTCCTTCATGCTTTCGATGATACCTTCCATGAAATTGGCATCCGTGACGATCCCCATGGAGCGTTCAATGGTGTATTTTTCATGAAAGGTAGCCCGGCAGGTAAGATTGGGTTTGAAGGCAAATTTATGGGTCAGGGGGACACCACTCTCAGTATCATTGGTAAGGCCCAGAACGGATCTTCCGAAACTCAGTCCAGCTGCCTTCATAGCCTCTGCATCGGTCTTGATATCAACACTGGTTTTCATGATAAAAACAGCATCCGGGTTTCCCTGGACAAAAGGATGGAGGCCAAATAAGCTGTCAGCTGCCTTTGCCTGCATGGACATAGCCTTCATTGGGTTGAGCATCAAACCACTACCGGCAACAACGGATGAGAGGATAAAAGATCTTCTGTCGAGCTTCATGATGAAGGTTTTATTATTGATGATTGGTAAATTAGAATTAAAACAAGAATTATCAAAGAAAATCCGTACTATAGTATTATTGTATTTATGCTTATGAGGAGATTATATTTTAATTCACTGATTATTACTTTCTCGACCTTGATTGGTGCCGCTTTTCTGAGTGGCTGCAAAAAGGACACTGTTACACCCGAAAATACATTCCCGGCAACCGAAGTGTTCTCGCTTTATTTTGACCCTAACGGGACCCTCTGGGCCGGGGCTGTGGAAGGCCTTGTCAGTTTCCGTGACAATCAATGGAAAATCCATAATGAAACACCTGGAATGCCTTCGGGGAATATCCTTGATATCGCTTACCAGTTTATTAATGATGCAGATGAATTATGGTTTGGGAGCCCATCCGGACTCTCAGTTGCTGCTTATGAGCTTGATGCCGTGAGCTCGGCCACAACTTATAAAGCAGAACCCGGCAAACTTCCCGATAATAACGTGCTTGCAGTGGCGGTTGATGCAGTCCAGGCAAGATGGGCCGCAACTCCCGGGGGATTAGGCATATTCCATGGAGATAACTGGTACCAGGAAGATAAATTTGGCGACCTGGTCCAGTATCCTGTTCAGGCACTCGGATCCGGTGATGAGGGATGGATATTTGCGGGTACAAGGGGCAAGGGAGTTGGCAGGTTCAGGTATGATGAAACCATTGATGGGATAAGTGGTGCTTCATTTTATGATAAAGCCTGGTCAGGTCTTCGTTCCGATACCATCCTGGCGGTCTGCATTATAAACAATGATGAGCAATGGTTCGGAACGACAAGGGGGGTGTCCCATCATACCTCATGGGAAACAAAAAAGGAATGGGAATCCTTCGATACATCTGAC
>DAOUVF010000049.1 GCA_030667765.1 Bacteroides sp. | reverse complement strand
GACCTGGAAGATGCTGTTGCGCCTTCAAAAAAGCAGGAAGCCCGTTTCCTGGTCAGGAATGCCCTGCAATCTGTTGATTTTTATGGTGCGGAAAGGATGGTAAGGATTAACCAGCTGCCGGATGGATTAACTGACCTGGACTATGTCGTGCCGATGGACCCGGAGCTGATTCTTATACCGAAGGTTTAATCCCCTGAGGAAATTCATTCAGTCAATGAACATATCGATAAACTGGCCGGGAGTCATGGGATCTACCTGATGCCTATCGTTGAATCTGCCCTCGGGGTGGAACATGCTTTTGAGATTGCCGGTTCGGCTGAAAATATTGTAGCCATGGCCATTGGACTGGAAGATTATACAGCCGACCTGGGGGTAGGCCGTACAGCATCAGGGGATGAATCCCTGTATGCCAGGACCCGTCTGGTAAATGCCTGCAAGGCAGCCGGGATCCAGCCGATAGATTCAGTTTATTCTGATGTTGGAAATGAAGAGGGATTGAGAGAAACGGCACGTATATCCAAAGGACTTGGTTTTGAAGGGATGGGCTGCATACATCCGAGACAGATACCTGTGATCCATGATGTTTTTAAGCCAAGGGAACAGGAAATTGCCAGGGCAAAAATGATTGTCCGGGCATATGAGAAAGCCGAAAAAGAGGGTCAGGGAGTCATAAGCCTGGGTACAAAGATGATAGACCCCCCGGTGGTTAAACGGGCCCTTCATACCATCGATCTGGCTTTGGCCATGAATTTAATACCTGAAAACTGGAGAGATGAGTAAGCAAGAAACTGTTATCAATGCTGCAGGCAGAAAGGTTCCCAGGATAGTAAACGGGAAAGAACAGGTCCCGTTCCAGGGGCTTGGTAAATTCATGCCGGAAGGCAGAAAGCATGGCCCCTTGATAAATTCCAGCAACAATTTCCCCCCGGGGGGAGACAAACGGGCAGCTTCCCTTAAAGATGCGCTCATGAAATGTGGATTAAGGGATGGGATGACCATATCCACACATCATCATTTCAGGGACGGCGACCTTTTGGCAAACCAGGTTTTTGACGTAGCACATGAATTAAAAGTTAAAGACCTGGTATGGTTCCCTTCGGCCTCTTTCCCATGCCACCAGCATTTGATACCATACCTGGAGGACGGGACCATTCACCATATCGAGGGAAGCATGAACGGGCCACTTGGACGATTTGCTTCAGATGGGAAAATGAAGGGCCTGGGGGTGCTGCGCTCACACGGGGGAAGGTACCAGGCCATTCAGGATGGGGAAGTACATATCGATATTGCCGTGATCGGGGCCGGATGTGCCGATCCCTTTGGGAATGCGAATGGCCTTGAGGGACCCTCGGCAAGCGGTTTGCTGGGTTTTGCCCTGGCTGATACCCAGTATGCCGAAAAAGTCATCGTCGCCACGGATAACATGGTCGAATTTCCCTGCGTTCCCTGGCAGATCCAGGGGAACAATGTGGATTTTACAGTAGAGATGGAACAGATCGGTGATCCTGAGAAGATCATTTCCGGGACAACCCGGATCACCAGGAGTCCCGACAGGCTCTACCTGGCAGAACTGACAGCCAGGTTTTGCGAGGTGACCGGCATCATCAGGGATGGGTTTTCCTTCCAGAGCGGGGCAGGGGGGACCTCCCTGGCGGTCGGGGAGTATTTCAGGAAGATCATGAAGGAAAAAGGGATAAAGGCACGGTTTGCACGCGGAGGCAGTAACCGCTACCTGGTATCCATGCTTGAAGAAGGGCTTGTTGATTACATCCTTGACGGGCAGACATTTGACCTTGAAGGTGTACGCTCCATGAGGGAGAATCCACATCATGTGTGGACAAGCCCTTTTACCAGTTACAATTACCATGGCAAGGGGAATTTTGCCGGAATGGTGGATGTGGTTATCCTCGGTGCCACGGAGATAGATACCAGTTTCAACGCCAATGTTGTCACCCATTCGGATGGTATATTGTTGCATGGGATAGGCGGCTGGCAGAATTGCCTTTTCAGCAAGACAGTGATCCTGCCGGTGCCTTTGTTCAGGGACAGGATCCCGGTGATCCGCGATGAGGTTACCACCCTCTGCGGTCCCGGTGAATTGATTGATGTTGTGGTCACCGAAAGGGGACTGGCGATCAATCCATTGCGGAAAGACCTGATCGAAAAAGTGAAAGGTTCAGGCCTGCCTGTACGCAGCCTGGAGGAATTAAAAGAGGAGGCAGAAAAAATTTGCGGGATACCGGATAAACCGGAATTTACAGAAAATATCGTTGCCGTTGTGAAATGGGTTGACGGGACGGTGCTGGACGCCGTATGGCAGGTGAAATAATGGACGGACTATTCTGTCCTGCTGTCATCAAAACTAGCTACCTCCACGTCCCCGACTAAATTATTATCCCGGTCTTCTCGGTAATAAATGAGCAGCCTGACGGTGTCACGCAGGAAATTGATCCGGCCGATCTCCACGCGGCTGATCTGCAATCCAGTTCTTTGCTTAAGATCTTCGACCAGTTCGACCCTTTTATCCGGGTGTATCAGTTCGATTTTCTCATAATCGATTAATTTTTTAGCCTCATTTTTCATCAGCCATACCCTCTCGAGAACATAAACAACGAGGATGATCATGATGTTGACAAAAACCAGTTCAAGATAACTGACTTCCTTTGTAGTGAGACCGTTGACAACCGATACACCGATGATCACAAACATGTAAGTCATCTCCTTTATTGGGATGGGATTTGTGCGGTACCGGATAATAGTGAAAATGGCAAAGAGTCCCAGGGCAAATCCAATATTAAGACTAAGGCTCTCAAGTAGGTAACAAACAAGAAATGTAACGACACCAATGAGAAGGAAGGAAAACATATAATTCTTTTTCCTGCTGATGGTATAATATAAACCTCTGACGATGATGCCAACGACCAGCAAATTGAATGAAAAACGAATCACAAGTTCCAGAAATGACTCTATTTCAAAGAAAAGCGTTCCTATAAGCTGGTTCTGCTCAGCCTGTAGCAGGATAAGATCTATAATCATTTTCGAGTCGGTTTAGTTTCAAAATATTAGGTTTAAAGCGGTTTTTTTTGACCTGGTTTTTCAGCAGCACCGTTCCCAGGCAGTACTTACTGCTGTTCCCCGGATGGATTGAAAATTTCCCCAGGTTTTTCATGAAATCAGTGCTGCCAGCGAAACTATCCCGTTTGACTTCACAGATGGTAAGGAAGGGAAGTTGTTTTTCCAGATCCACGTGTCTAAAGGAGAGATCATGGTCTATGGTAATGCGTTCGGGATTGTTTTTCCCGACCAGGGTAATTCGATGAAAAATAGTCCATAATGAGGGCCTGAGGGAAGCTGCGTGGAGGGGTGCCTGTTCTTCAATATATTGAATGGACTTCCCGGATAGTTCCTTCTCAATCTCCTCCACCTGTATCCTTGATTTCCGGGTCCGCTCCCTGTTGGTTTTCCGTTTGACCTCCAGGAAGATGGTGCCCGTCTCCACGTATTCCCTGAACCGGACCTTGAACCTGGGCCTCTTCCCGTTGTGGTGGGCCAGGTAGAGATTCAGGTTCTCCGTATCATAATAAAGTGAATTATACCGAAAGGTCCGGATTTCATCGATCTGCAGCACCCGGTATTGTTCCCTGGACATATCCAGCAATTCTCCCAGTTTAGAGGTATGAAATACAAACTTGGTATCTGTCCGGTTCATGAGTTGTACAGCATCCATTTCCCCTAGCGAGATCGGATCATACTGCAGGATTGCCTCATGAATATTCTTCAGATTCCCGGTCATTGTTTGTAAAGATAAATCATTTACTCAATAAAAGGTGATCACCAGGTATTATCAAAAATTTAATTAGTATAATTACTGCAAAATTTTACCTTATGAAAAAATACCGCTGTACCATTTGCGGCTATGTATATGACCCTGTGGAAGGGGATCCGGATGGAGGGATAAATCCCGGGACAGATTTTAACGATATACCGGAGAACTGGGAATGCCCGGTTTGCGGGGTCAGTAAATCAGAATTTGTGGAAGATGACTGGTAAGACCATTACCACTTCTCCGGTATCCTTCCGAGTACCTCCAGCAAAAGCTTCCAGAATTTTTCCGTAGTGTGAATGTTGATCCTTTCAGATGGTGTGTGGGCCCCTTTTATCGTGGGACCAAAAGAGAGCATGTCCAGTCCCGGGTATTTTTCCAGGATCAGCCCGCATTCCAATCCCGCATGAATAGCCCTTACGACGGGTTCCTGTCCAAACAGCCCGGCATAAACCCCCGTGGTGATATTCAGGATCTCCGAATCCGGGTTCGGGCTCCATCCCGGGTAACCATCACTGTGTTCAACACGGGCTCCTCCTAGGGCAAGGCAGCTGGCCACCCGGTCGCCAATATTTTTCTTGGCAGTATCAACAGAACTTCTCTGGCTGGTAGTAACAATTGCCCTGTTGGGTTTGGTAAATTTTACGGATGCCAGGTTTGTGGACGTTTCCACGAGGTCTTTCAGGGTAGGGCTCCAGGTAATGACCCCATGGGGACATGCATAGAGTGCACGTATTAACCGAACTTGTCTTTTTCGGGTCAGGATGGTTTCCGGCAGTTCGGACCTGGAAAGCCGGAAGCTTAGCTCAGGTTCAAAATCCTTTAACTCCAGTAGCAGGGCATTTGTAAATTTTTGATAATAATCCTCAAAATCCTCCACTAAAGCAGCCGGTATGGTAAATAAGGCGAAAGCTTCCCTTGGAATGGCATTCCGTAGATTTCCCCCGTCGAACATTGAGAGGGCGAGCCGGAAATCATTGCCGGCATTCCACAAAAACCGGTTCACGATCTTGATGGCATTACCCGGACTCTTATGGATCTCGTCGCCAGAGTGCCCCCCCTTTACTCCACCTACAGACATTTTGTAAGCAATTGATCCGTCTTCAGGCTTTTTCGTTTTGCATTTAAAAGTGCCGATCGTGTCAATTCCGCCGGCACAACCAATAAACAACTCCCCTTCGTCCTCAGAATCCAGGTTGATCAGGATTTCCCCGGTCATAAAACCAGCTTCGAGGTTTTGTGCACCGGTCATACCGGACTCCTCATCTACCGTGAAAAGGCATTCAATGGGACCATGCACCAGGTCCCGGTCCGACAGGATAAGCATCTGGGCTGCTATGCCGATGCCGTCATCAGCCCCGAGGGTGGTGCCACTGGCCCTTATCCATTCACCATCCACCACAGGGATTATGGGGTCCTTGCTGAAGTCATGTGGCCGGCCCTGTTCCTTTTCCCCCACCATATCCATGTGGCTTTGAAGGATGACAGTTTTCCGGTTTTCCATACCCGGACTGGCAGGTTTGGAGATCAATACATTGCCTGTATTATCTTTCTTTGCTTTAAGTTTATGTTCGTGGGCAAATGCCAGCAGGTAATCTATGACCTGGCCTTCATTCCTGGATAGCCTTGGGATCCTGCAAATATCTTCAAAGTACTTCCATAGAAGTGCATTGTCAAGGTCTGATAGTGGATTCATTGAGATGTTCGGGATCTGTAAATGTTTTTTAAAATAAGTGATAAATAACACATCCCCGACAAAATGGATCTTGTTTTTTTCTTCTATTTTTAAGCTTCTGTTGATAATCTGCTAAGCTGAATAAAAAAATGACTAAAAGGACCATAGTTACCATGCCGGGTGATGGTATAGGCCGGATCGTACTGGAAGAAACCCTGCGCATCCTGGATGCTGCCGGATTTAGTGCAGAATATGTAAATGCTGATATTGGCTGGGAATTCTGGAAAGCTGAGGGAAATCCCCTGCCGGACCGGACCATCGAACTGCTGGCCAGGCATAAAATAGGGCTTTTTGGAGCGATTACATCGAAACCCAAGGAAGAGGCTGCCGATGAACTGGATCCCTCACTGCATGGAGAGTGACTGATCTATTCCAGTCCCATTGTAGGATTAAGGCAACACTTCAACCTGGATGTATGTATCCGGCCCTGCCGGACCTATAAAGGTAATCCTCTTAATTTTATACGAAGGGGACCGAACAACACGGTTGAAGAGCCGAAAATCGATGTGGTGATTTTCAGACAGAATACAGAGGGACTCTATGGCGGGGTTGAATGGTCTGACCCACCTGATAATGTATATGAGGCCCTGCTCAGCCATCCAAAATTCCTGAAAAACTTTTCAAATGTTCCGAAAGCTGAGCTGGCAGTGTCCACGAGGATCTTCACCCTTAAGGCCACGGAACGAATACTGAAGGCTGCTTTTGAATATGCAAGGAAGTATCAGTACAGGTCAGTGACAGTTTGTGAAAAACCAAATGTCATCAGGGAAACTTCCGGACTGATGTTCAGGCTGGCCAGGGAGATCCAGAAATCGTCTTTCCCGGAAATTGAACTTTGGAATACAAATATTGATGCACAGATGATGTGGCTTACCAAGAATCCTGAGGATTATGGTATAATTGTGGCAGGGAACATGTTTGGTGATATTGTTTCCGATGGGTTTGCAGGACTTATTGGTGGACTTGGTTTTGCGTGCAGTGCGAATATAGGGGAAGAGGTGGCAGTTTTTGAGCCCACCCATGGTTCAGCCCCTAAATATGCCGATTATCCTGTAGCCATTGTAAATCCCATCGCCATGGTTGAATCGGCATGTATGATGCTTGACCACCTGGGCGAAAATGATATTTCAGGCAGGATCAGGTCGGCTATTGGAAGAGTGGTCAGCCATGGAGAGGCACGGACGTATGATATGCTGAAACTGCCGGGCAGGCCTGATGTCCTTGAGGAGGGTGCCGCCTCTACTGCTGAAATGGCAGATGCCATCATCGCTGCCCTGTAAAACTAATTTTAAAGCTATGAAAGATGTAAATGAACTCTGGCCTGAACTGGAATGGATCAAAGACCCTGACCTGCGTGAAAATACAGCCAGGACCTGGGAGCTGGCATTGTCAAAGAGCGAATTGTCGGCTAAAGACCTGGATGAAATCCCATTTACCCTGTTGGTTGAAGACCTGGATGTTACTTTCATGGCACATAAGAGATGTGTGGTTCACATTGCCAGGGATTGCGGAAAACAAATTCAGTCGCATTTTGGCGGGGAGCTCCCGGTGAACATGGATGTTCTGGTTGCCGGAGCCATACTGGCCGATGTGGGAAAGCTACTGGAGTACGAAAAGAAAGACGGAAAAATTATACAGGGTAGCTATGGTAAATACCTGCGCCATCCCTTTTCCGGGGTATCCCTTGCAGAATCCTGTGATGTCCCTCCCGAGGTATGCCACATTATTGCAGCCCATGCCGGGGAAGGGGATCATGTCAGCCGTTCGGTTGAGGCATACATTGTACATCACGCAGATTTTATGACATTCCTGCCCTTTAAGAGCCGTCTGCAGCTTTAAAATTTTTATCTGTTCAATTATTTTCTTTACTTTATGGGTTCAGCTACCGGCATGTGAATTATGCTGAGTTTCGATCAGATACTTGTCTTTATTGTCCTAGTGTTCATCCTCATTTCCCTCTACCGGGAAATTCTCGGCCCTGCGTTTACGTTCCTGGTCGGTGTGATAGTATTGGGCATATTCGGGGTTCTTACGCCTGCGGAGATCCTTAGAGGTTTTGGGAATGAGCAAATTGCTGTAGTCATCATGCTGCTTTTAATCGGGGACGTGATCCGCCGAACCGCCGTGGTGGAGGTGATTTTTGACCGGTTTTTTAAATCCGCCCGCAGTCATCGTGGGTTCATGAGCCGGATGATTTTACTGATAGCCGGATTTTCTGCTTTCCTGAACAATACCCCCCTGGTGGCGGTGATGATCCCGTATGTACACTCCTGGTGCAAACGGAATAACATCTCCCCGTCAAAGTTCCTCATTCCCCTCTCGTATGCAGCCATCCTCGGAGGATGTGCCACCCTGATCGGGACTTCCACAAACCTGATCGTAAACGGGCTGGTTGTGGATCAGACAATTATCCCCGACCTGGAACCCTTAAAGATATTTGACTTTGCCATTGTAGGGATTCCCATGATCGTGGTTGGCAGCCTGTACCTCCTTTTCTTCGGAGAGCGATTGCTGCCTGACAAGCCGGATACACTCACACAGTTATCATTGGGAAGGAGAGAGTACATGGTAGAGGCCAAGGTAGTGCAGAAGTCCCCGCTCATCGGCAAAACCATCGAAGAAGCCGGCTTGCGCAGCCAGCCTGGATTTAACATTGTGGAGATATGGAGGCGGGGCTATAAGATCTCGGTTTTCGGAGCAGATTTTCTGCTGGACAGGGGGGATATACTCATCTTCGCAGGTGAAACAGAGGCCATAGCTGACATGGTTAGGTCCAGATCCGGATTGAATATCCCGGAAGTAGGTATGCTGCTCAAGAAATCACGCACGGAAATGGTAGAAGTCGTTGTTTCCCAGAATTCTACCATCGTTAATAAGACAGTGAGGGAAGCCGGTTTCAGGAGCAAGTATGATGCAGCCATTGTTTCGGTGCACAGGAACGGGGAGTTGATCAAGGGAAAAATCGGTGAGGTCATCCTGAAAGCGGGTGATGTACTGCTGCTTTTTACGGGGGAAAATTTTGTCGCCAGGACCGTGGCCATGAAGGATTTTTATTTTATTTCCAAGGTCAGCGAGATGGTCAAACTTGAATGGTACAAGAGTGCTATCCTGCTGGGAGGATTGATACTGGCCATCTTACTGGCGGCTTTGAATTTGTTCCCGCTCTTCATTTCCCTGTTGCTGATACTGGTCCTGTCTCTTGCCATGCGTATCACACATCCGAGGGAATTGCCGGGGGCCATTGATTATAACCTGGCATTGATCATTGTGCTTTCGCTGGCACTTGGGACTGCCATGATCAAAACCGGGACGGCTGACCTGGTGGCTGACGGGGTGATCAGGCTCTTCCGGCCGCTCGGGGTGATCGGGATACTGACTGGTATTTATCTGATCACCACCATCCTGGCGGCATATATCACCAGCAAGGCTGCAGCTGCCATCATCTTCCCGATTGCACTCACCACAGCGGTCAACCTGAGCATGGATCCCATGCCATTTATTCTGATAACCGCCTATGCTTCAGCTGCCAATTTTATGACACCAGTTGGTTTCCAGACCAACCTGATGGTCTATGGTCCGGGTGGTTACTCCTTCAATGATTTTTTCCGTGTCGGAGCCCCGCTGACACTGCTTTACATGATAGTGACCATTACCATTCTTTCATTGATCTACGTTTAACCATTTTACACGATGGAGCGATCACAAGAACACCTTTTGCTAGCAGTGCATACTGCCTTTGCAGCTGGACTGTCAATCATGAAAGTCTATAGAAAAAAGATTTTTAAGACCGAATTGAAGAAGGATCTTTCACCGGTTACAGAGGCAGATCATGCCTCTCACTGGATCATTGCCGGGCAATTGGAATCCACCGATGTTCCCATCCTGTCTGAAGAAGGGAAAGAAGTCCCTTATCAAGTCAGGAAGCAGTGGAAAAAGTTCTGGCTGGTCGATCCCCTTGACGGTACCAAGGAGTTTATCCGCAGGAATGATGAATTTACAGTGAACATAGCATTGATAGAGGGACAGGTTCCCGTGATGGGCATTATCTATGCACCTTGTCCGGATATCATGTATTTTGCTTCGGATCAGAACGGTGCCTACAGGATAATGGAGTATTCCAAAGAGGACGGAACTATTCAAAACCTGCAGGATTTGATGGGACATGCGGAAAAATTACCTGTAAAAATCCCCCGCAGACATTACACAGCCATAGCCAGCCGCTCACACAGGAATGAGCAGACGGATTTATTTATCAAAGGCCTTCAGAAAGAGCATCCAGACCTTAAGTTTGTTTCAACCGGCAGTTCCCTGAAATTTTGTCTGATGGCAGAAGGAAAAGCAGATATATACCCCCGTTTCGGTCCCACTATGGAATGGGACACGGCAGCCGGCCATGCCATAGCGCGGGACTCGGGATGTTCGGTTAAGATCCATGACAGAGAAGATGACCTTTCATACAATAAGGAAGATCTTTTAAATCCCTGGTTCATAGTTACTCGAACACCTTAACCGCTTTTTCTCCATTGGCGGTGGCATATGCCCTGAGCATGCCGGCAGTATTGAATTCCATGGCGATATTGCCCTGTTTATCAACACATATTACACCCCCCCTGCCCCCTGCTTCCTTCAGTTTTTCCTGGATGACTGCAGAAGCGGCTTCCTGAATCGACAGGTCGCTGTATTGCATCATTGCGGAGATGTCGTATGCCACAGTATACCGGATAAAGTATTCTCCATGACCGGTGGCTGAGACAGCACAGCTATTGTTATTGGCATAATTTCCAGCACCAATAATGGGGGAGTCCCCTATCCTTCCATAGCGTTTATTGGACATCCCCCCGGTGGATGTTCCTGCGGCCAGGTTACCATAGCTGTCCAGTGCCACGCATCCGACTGTGCCGTACTTTTCCACCTGGTCTTTTTTGAGTTGCTGTTGCAGTTGTTTCCAGCGTCTCTCGGTATAAAAATAACTGCTGTCAACGACCTCTCCGCCATGACCGGCCAGAAAGCGGGAGGCCCCCTTACCACTGAGCAAAACATGGGGTGATTTTTCCATCACAATCCGGGCGGCTGAAATTGGATTTTTGATATCCCCGATACCAGCCACTGCTCCCGCATTTAAGGTTTTTCCATCCATGATGGAGGCATCCAGTTCATTTTTTCCTTCATGGGTATAAACGGCTCCCTTTCCTGCATTGAACAGGGGAGAATCCTCCATGATACGAATGACAGTTTCAACAGCATCCAGGCTCGTCCCGCCTGAATCCAGTATGGAGATGCCCTTTTCCAGGACTTCACTCAATTTCTCAGACAGGGCGTCGGCTCTTGCAGGTGAGATAACCTTGGGACTGATATTCCCGGCGCCACCGTGGATAACAATGGCATACGCCGGAGGTTCCTGTGCAAGGGAAATCTGGAGGATGAAAAGTGACAGCAATGCAATCAGGGATGTTCTCATAATAGTAGCGTTTACTGCATTACAAGGTAATAAACTTAGAGGGAGTTCGGTATCAAATCAACAGGCTGATGTCATTGATGGACCAACAACCTCCCTGATGCTTTCATTGGATTACAGATTGAACCAATAATTCAGTTTGATCGTCAGCGCCCGGTGTTTGGGTCCCCAGAATTCAACGGCATAGTTGTCGGTGTAGACGATATAGAGGTCTGACATGGGCTGGAAGCGCCACTGGAACCGGCTGTTGATGTTAAAATTATCATCCTGGGTATTGTACTGCAGAAAGGTGGTCCAGAACAGCTTCCTGGAGAAGTTGATCTCGATGCGGGGATTGATCAGGAGCAGCCTGTCTTTCCCATATGGTTCAGGAAACGTCAGGTCATTCTGTTCGACATTCACTGAGAAATTGCCCCAGGGCTG
>DAOUVF010000187.1 GCA_030667765.1 Bacteroides sp. | reverse complement strand
TATGGCTCCCCACATGTGCAGGTTAGCGCTTACGACCTCCCTAAGGGGTGTGGCAAAAACACTTGTATCCGGAAAAGCCTTCTTAACCTGGTTGAGCAGCCCTGTGAAACCTTCAATCTTTGAGGCCAGGTCCTTGCCGCCTGCCTCAGGACCCTGTATGCCAAGGCAGAGCTGGAAGTCTTCTTCATTGCCAACCAGGATATCTGATATGGAAGCGATCTCCGTAAAAATATCGTGGAGTTCTTTTTCCCGACCTTCCCAGAAAGAGGCCCGATGGTTGAGGTCAAAGGAAATCAGGGACCCGTGCTTTTTGGCTGCCCTGGCAATCTCCAGGCAGAAGGTGCTGGTTTCAGGGGACAATGCCCCGATCAAACCGGACAGATGGACGATCTGTACTCCTTCCTCACCGAATATCCTTTCCAGGTCAAAATCCTTTACATTCAGTGTCCTGCCAACTTCACCAGCACGGTCGTTATGCACACGGGGTCCCCTCGTACCATAACCACTGTCCGCAATATTGATCTGGTGCCGGTAACCCCAGGGACCGCCCTGTTCCACATCCTTCCCCTCGTAATCCATATGGCGGCCGGCCAGGTTATCCTTGATCAACCGTGCAATGGGACTGTCCTTAACGAAGGTTGTCAACACCTTGACTGGAAGTCCGAGATAGGAAGAAACGCTCCCTACATTGGTTTCTGCGCTCGTGGCATGCAGGATAAAATGATCACTGTTATGTACCGGCTGCCCGCTTAACGGTGTCAACCGGGTGCCCATGCTGGTGGGTGTCAGCAAGGAATAACGGGCATCTTTACGCAATTCCATTTTCATGATTTATTGTTTTTTTATTTGTTGACTGATCAGGCAATGTAGGTTGATGCTGCAGTATCTCCCCCCCTGCCGGTCCAGTTGGTGTGGAAAAATTCCCCCCTCGGCTTGTCCACCCGCTCATAGGTATGGGCCCCGAAATAGTCCCGCTGTGCCTGAAGCAGGTTGGCAGGCAATCTTTCAGTACGGTAGCCGTCATAATAGCTCAATGCAGATGCGAGGGCCGGGACCGGTATGCCATTTTCCACGGCTGTGGAAATAACCTTACGCCAGCTGGCCTGAGCAGTATCGATCTTTTCCTTAAAGAATGGATCCAACAGGAGGTTTTCCAGGTCCTTGTTCTTGTCAAAGGCCTCTTTAATATTGCCGAGGAAGACAGACCGGATAATACATCCGCCCCGCCACATCAGTGCGATCCCGCCATAATTGAGGTCCCATCCGAAATCTGCCGCAGCCGTCCGCATCAAAACATATCCCTGTGCATAAGAAATAATTTTGGAAGCTAACAGGGCCTGACGCAGGTCTTCAATAAAGGCCTTCTTATCGCCCTTGAAAGAAGGTTTGGGTCCCTCCAGCACTTTCGAAGCCCTGACTCTTAGCTCTTTCTGGGCAGACAGGGTACGGGCAAAAACGGCTTCCCCTATCAGTGTCAGGGGTATGCCAACATCCAGGGCTGCAATGGCGGTCCATTTACCGGTCCCTTTTTGTCCCGCAGTATCCAGGATCACATCAACTGTCTCTTCTCCATCTTCTTCATAGCCAAGTATATCACGCGTGATCTCTATCAGGTAACTGTCCAGTTCACCTTCATTCCATTCCTTAAAAACTTCATACATCTCCTTGTTGGACATGCCCAGCAGATCCTTCATCATCTGGTAGGTCTCGCAGATCATCTGCATGTCACCGTATTCAATTCCGTTGTGGACCATCTTGACAAAATGCCCCGCTCCATTTTCGCCGACCCAGTCACAACATGGACTGCCATCTTCCACTTTGGCTGATATATCCTGAAAAATGGTTTTGACATGTTGCCAGGCATCATTTGATCCTCCAGGCATGATCGAAGGTCCCAGCAGGGCACCTTCCTCGCCGCCGGAAACACCTGTACCTATATACAGCAAGCCTTTCTCTTCCACGTACTTGGTCCTGCGGTTGGTATCCGGGAAATGGGTATTCCCGCCATCGATGATAATATCTCCCGGCTCCATGTGTGGGATCAACTGGTCGATGAAAGAATCAACAGCTGCACCCGCCTTGACCAGCAGCATTACTTTCCTGGGCCTTTTCAATGATTGTACCAGTTCTTCAATGCTGTGCGTACCAATGAAGTTCTTACCTGCACCCCTGCCTTCAATGAACTTATCCACCTTGGCAACGGTACGATTAAAAACAGCCACTGTGTATCCGTGGCTTTCCATGTTCAATATCAGGTTTTCGCCCATTACGGCCAAACCAATTAATCCAATGTCTCCTAGTTTTTCCATTTTTTGATTTAATTAATTATCAGTTTGTTTATTATATTCGTTTAAAGGCAAAAATCACTCATCACCTGGAAGCCAAGTTTTTCCAGAACGGCTCCGGCACCAGCCGGGTCATTGATGATCTTTACCCGGAAAGCCCCCGGTTCCCGGCGGATGGGGTATGTTCCCCTTAATTCTTCAAAATGCTCCGGGGACTCCCTCAGCCTCCTGTCATCCTCCATTACATTGTAGGCCCGGTTAACCACATCAAGAAGCATTTCCTGCAATTCCATACCGGTCCCGTCCATGGTGATCTCAGGATTTTCAGGCGCCGGTATCTTGTCCGGGTACCAGTCGTCAAACCCAAGGTTAAAGAACCTGCTGACTGCCTGCACACTCATGCTGGTACCTTTGGCTTTACCATCGGTGGAATACCCTGCAATATGGGTGGTGGCTATCCTGGCCAGCTCAAGTAATTCCAGATCTATACCGGGCTCCCCTTCCCATACGTCCAGCACCGCCCAGCCAAACTTTTGATCCTGTAATGCTGCTTTTAAGGCTCCTGAATCAACCACCTTTCCCCGGGAGCTATTAATGAAAAGTACTTTTTTTGCCAGTTGTCCGAAAAAATCATGGCCTGCCAGGTAATAGGTCTTATCCTCGCCGGAAAGGTTCAATGGCACATGCAGGGTTATAATGTCGGCCTCCTGCAGTATGTATTCGAGATCTTCAAAAGCATGAGGTCCTTCTTTCCTCGCCCGCGGAGGATCATTAAGCAGCACCCGCATGCCCAGGGCCCTGGCTATTTTTTCCACCTTGCTTCCGACATGCCCTACTCCTATGATGCCAATGGTCTTGTCTTTCAGTTCAAAGCTTTCCTGACTCGCAATATTCAACAATACCGAAAGGATGTACTGCTCCACAGAGAATGAATTACAACCGGGTGCATTAGTCCAGCCAATACCCTGCCGGTCACAATACTCCGTATCAATATGATCATAACCAATGGTAGCCGTCGCAATGAATTTCACGTCTGAACCATCCAGGAGGGAGGCATCACAGCAGGTGCGTGTCCTGGTAATCAGGGCATCTGCCTCCCGGACATCCGCCGCTGATATCTCTTTGCCCGGCAGAAATACCATGTCGGCAACCTGATCCAGCACCCCTTTTAAAAAGGGTATTTTGTTATCTGCTACTATTTTAATTTTCAAATCTTCCTTCATATGCCCATAATCCCAATGCCGGGTTGGAAATAAAGAATACCTCCTCACCGTCAGGCATGGTGTTATAACCATCTGTCAGTTCCTGTGGATTATATTTACGCATCATTTTATCCAGTTCACCGTACCGGAAACCTACACCATCTATTTCTTCCCTGCTGAGATGACCGGGACAGTATGTAATCCTGAAGCGGTTCTCTGATGATCCATGGATCAGGTGTGCAGCCGCACTCAAATTGTCCATCAGGTCGGCATTACTTTCCACAAAATCAAGGATCTCCGGACTGGTCCTGTACCCGTATTTCCGGATCAACAGGTCAATAGCCCTGTCCTCCCCGAATTCCTTAACACCCGGTCCCAGTACAAGCAATTCCCCTTCATCGGCCAGGGCCATACGTGAGCGGTAAATGCTTTTATTCCCCAGCCAGGTGCTTTTGAATTCATCCGGATCGAGGTAAACAACCACTTTATCAAGGGGCTTATCGAGCATCTCAAAGTTCACCTTGAGGGACAATTCACAGGCTTTTTCGAAACATTCCTCATCATCTCCGATATATAAGCCCCTGATCTTCAGGTTGCGGTCTGTATCCGGACTCACAACTGTCTGTACATATACAATGGGCAGGTCCGCTGCAAACTCCCTGGAAGCATAGTTCAGGACCTGTCTGACAGGTGTGTCCGAACGGCCCATGATTTTTTCCATTCCGTATACTGCCCCCAGGAAATGGCTCTTGTTGATCCCTTCGGGACCGCCGGTCCCGACAAATATATTCTTGTTATGATTGGCCATCCCGATCACCTCGTGGGGTACCACCTGTCCCACAGAAAGGATCAGCTCATACCCTCCGTCGGCCAGCAGGCGGTTGACCTGTGCCGGCCAGCCGAAGGAGACCCTTCCTCCGGATACATCTGCCAGGTAGTGACCTGGGACTTCCCCCAGGGTGACAATGTCTTCCCGCCAGTTATGCACCCTGAACTTTTCTGCCGGAACGCCCCTGAACATTTCATCTATTTCCCGAATGCTCATCGGGGCATGTGTTCCAAGCGCTGGCAGGATATCAGTCAACTGCTTCCCGTAGTATTTATCGGTGAGCTGGACAAGCGGGCCGGCAAATGAATGCATACGGGTAAAATCAGGCGGGATAGCCAGCACCCGCCCCTTGATGTCAAGTTTGTCCAGGGCAGTTATGAGACCTTCTTCCAGTCCGGCTAAACCCAGATCATCATTCTCTGATCCTCTCTCAAAGTATATCATTTCGTATTAATTTTAAACGCCGCCAAATGCGTTGTAGCCACCATCTACCGGGATCACAATACCGGTTACAAAGCGGGAGTGGTCCGACAGCAGGTATAGTACTGTCCCCTGCAATTCTTCGACCTCTCCATATCTTCCCATGGGCGTATTGGCAATGATCTTTTCTCCCCTGGGTGTCATTTTTCCTGTCTTCTCATCCACCAGCAAAAACCTGTTCTGTTCGGTGAGAAAGAAACCGGGCGCAACAGCATTCACCCTCACACCTGTTTTGGCCAGATGTACTGCCAGCCATTCAGTAATATTATTCACGGCTGCTTTGGCTGCCGAGTAAGCCGGTACCTTCGTCAGCGGTTTGTAAGACGTCATGGAGGAAATATTCAGGATTGCACCCGAGCCATCCTCCACCATGTCTTTCCCAAGGACCATGGAGGTCAGCAAGGTGCCTTTGAAGTTCAGGTCAAAAACCCAGTCAAATCCTTCAAGTCCAAGTCCAAAAAAGGTACCTTCCCAATCATCTTTACTGCTTTCATCCATCTCTTCCACCCTGGTAGTTGCTTTCGGGGAGTTCCCCCCCGCCCCGTTGATCAGGTAACGGATCCGGCCAAATTCAGTGTGAATCGTGTCCCTTGCTGCTTCGAGTGATGCCCGGTCCAACACATCTGCTTTGAGACCCATAACCCTGGCCCCGGTTTTTGATTTCACCTCTTCGGCCACTTTCCCGGCTAGTTCTGCATTAATATCCAGGATGACAGTTTTCATCCCCGCAGCTGCGAGTCCCTCGACAATGGACGAACCAATGACACCGGCTCCACCGGTAATTACACATGTTTTGCCGGCTAATTCAGAAAAATCTGCTTTTTTCATATAATATGATTTAAACCTGGTAACAGCATAGATTCTCCTTGCAAATGATATCTATGGGAATCAGCTGCTCAGGCGATGGTTTTTTATTCATTTTCAGCTTGTTAAACACTGTCACAAGGGCTTTATAGCCCTGCTCATGAGGTTTTTGGCTGATCAGGAAATCGATGACCCCGCTGTTGAGGTACTTGATATTGGGATTGATCAGGTCATATCCTACAAGGCTAATATCTTCCCTTGACGTGTTCTGGAGGTATTTTGCCACCTGGTAAACCCTGGAATTGGTAACGAAAATGCCCTCAATTCTATCATGTGTTTGAAATGTTTCCGTAAGTGCCCTTTTAATATATGTGTATGAATCCTTGGCCAGCCCCAGAGGGATGATCTCAACACCCCGTGATTTACCGCCATTTACCCAGTATTCACGGAACCCTTCTTCACGTCTCAGGATATGGCTGTAATTATCCTTGTCCATGGCTATGCTTACAACTAGTATCCTGGAATCCTCCGGTATGGCAAAATCTATCAGTCTGGCAGCCACCCTGCCACTGGACCTGGAATCCTGTCCCACATAAGTCAACTGTCCCGGATGGTTAATGTTATCATTTACGGAGATAAAGGGGATACCGGACTTTTCACATTTACTGAAGAAATCAATCGTTTCCTGTAAATAGACAGGTGCGGCTATCACAGCGTCCGGAAAATAATTCAGGACCTCACCTGCCTTTTCAATGAAATCCTTTTTGTGAAATTGATCATA
>DAOUVF010000009.1 GCA_030667765.1 Bacteroides sp. | reverse complement strand
TTCTCACTTTTTATAATGCTGTTGCGAATAACGGGAAAATGGTAAAACCAAGGATTGTAGAGAGTGTGGTATACTATGGCAAGATCGTTAAAAAATTCAATTCCAGTGTAATTGACCATTCCATTTGCTCGGATGAAACCCTGGAAAAGGTAAAGATCATGCTGGAAGGAGTCGTGGAGAACGGGACGGCCAAAAACCTGAGCAACGAGAACTTCAGGATTGCCGGGAAGACAGGTACCGCCCAGATCGCCAATGCGAAATATGGATACAGAGTGGATTCCAGGGTGAGCTACCAGGCATCATTTGTCGGCTACTTTCCGGCAGAGAAACCCAGATATTCATGCATCGTCGTCGTAAACTCACCTAGCAGTGAGGTTTATTACGGCAACCTGGTGGCAGGACCTGTTTTCCAGGAGATCTCCAGGAAGGTATATGCAACCAGCCTGGATATGCAGCAGGAACTTATCCCTGAGGATGGATATCTGGCCGAAATCCCATTTTCCAAGAATGGTCACCGGGCCGCCCTTGAGAAAGTCCTGAAGGATCTTGATATACCCCTGTCGGGGCAGGATGAGACCGAGTGGGTACAAACCACCAAAAGGGATGAATTTATCCAGACGGATCCACTTGCCATCAGGGAGAACCTGGTGCCCAATGTCAGGGAAATGGGGGTCAAGGATGCGGTTTTTTTATTGGAGAACGCGGGACTCAAAGTGATCATTCATGGCCGTGGGAAAGTATTGGAGCAGTCCATTACCCCCGGCAGCAGGATAGTAAAGGGACAAAAAATAGTGTTAACCATGAGCTTTACCTAGGGATTGAAGCGATTAAATGACATATTGAACCAGGTTGAGGTACTGGACCGTAAAGGACCGGAGAATCCACGCATAAAATCTGTATGCTTCGATTCGAGGAAGGTTGAAGAAGGAGCGGTATTTTATGCAATTCATGGAACACTGACGGATGGTCATGAATATATGGATCAGGCCATTAAGTCGGGAGCTGTGGCTGTGATTTGTGAAAAAATCCCCGCCCACCCTGCCGGACATATCAGTTATATCCGGGTCAGGGATGCTGCCTGGGCCCTTGGATGGGGAGCCGCTGCGTTTTTTGGGAACCCATCAGAAAAGTTAATGGTGATAGGCATTACCGGGACCAATGGAAAAACTACCGTGGCCACCCTGCTCTATCAATTGTATATGGCTGCCGGCCAGCAGGCGGGCCTGATTTCAACTGTCAGGAACATGGTGGGGGACAAGCCATTGCCGGCTACCCATACCACGCCGGATGCCCTGCAGATCAACCAGATGTTGTCTTCCATGGCCGGGGCTGGTTGTACTTATTGCTTTATGGAAGTCAGCTCCCATGCCATTCACCAGAAAAGAACGGCAGGGATACGGTTTGGAGGCGGCGTATTCACAAATATCACCCATGAACACCTGGATTATCATAAAACATTCAGGGAATATATAAATGTTAAAAAGGCATTTTTCGACCACTTGCCGGCTTCCGCCTTTGCCCTGGTGAACAGAGATGATAAGAACGGTAAGATCATGGTGCAGAATTGCCCGGCAATAAAAAGTACCTATGGCTTGCATGGGATAGCCGATGTGAAGGGAAAAATCCTTGAGAGCCAACTGGATGGGATGCACCTTATCCTTGACGGATTCGATTTCTGGAGCAGGCTCGTGGGGAAATTTAATGCCTACAACCTGCTGGCAGTATATGGATGCGCCATGATGTGCGGCATGGAGAAAGAACAGATCCTGACCCTTCTGAGTGAACAGATGCCGGTGGAAGGACGTTTCGAAACCCTGCGTTCAGCAAAGGGGATCACCGGCATTGTGGACTATGCACATACGCCGGATGCCCTGAAGAATGTCCTGACAGCCATCGAAAACCTGCGCAATGGCAGCACCCGGATCATAACAGTGGTAGGGGCCGGTGGTAACAGGGATTCAGGAAAAAGGCCTGTCATGGGACAGGTGGCTGCGGACCTCAGCCAGCAGGTGATATTGACAAGTGATAACCCAAGGTATGAAAAGCCCGAGGAGATCATTGAAGAAATGATAGCCGGCGTACCCGAGGATAAGCGGAATGATGTACTGGCCATTCCTGACCGCAGGGAAGCGATAAAAACTGCCGTTATGCTGGCCAGGGAAGGAGATATCGTGCTGGTGGCCGGGAAAGGCCATGAAACATATCAGGAAATTGAGGGGAAAAGGTACCCCTTTGATGACCGGGAAATATTACAGGGTCTCCTGACCCATAAATAATGCATTATGCTGACCTATCTGTTTGAGTATTTGGATGAAATTGGATTCCCGGGAGCCGGTGTTTTCCAGTACATCTCTTTCCGTTCGGCCAGTGCAGTGATCACCTCGCTGATCGTATCCATGGTATTTGGTAAACGGCTCATCAATATGCTGCGGAGGAAACAGATCGGGGAATCAATTCGTGACCTGGGACTCGAAGGACAGGCCAGTAAGCAGGGTACGCCAACCATGGGAGGGATCATTATCCTGGCTTCCATCCTTATTCCAACCCTGTTGTTCGGGGACCTGGGAAACACCTATGTGTTGCTGATGATCCTGACAACCGTCTGGCTGGGACTGGTCGGATTTGTGGATGATTATATAAAGGTATTCAGGAAAAATAAAAAGGGACTGACAGGCAAGTTCAAGATCATGGGACAGGTAATGCTGGGGATCTTTGTGGGACTTACCCTGTACCTGGACAAGGATGTGATCGTCAGGGAAAAAGTATTGCTGGAAAACGGGGAACCCAGCGTGGAGATTGTACAGGAACAGCCCGAGGAAGAACCGGTCAGCCACTTTGTAACCAGGGATGTGAAATCCACCAAAACCACCATCCCCTTTGTGAAAAACAATGAATTTGACTATGCCTATATCATAGGATTTATGGGGGAAAAGGCCAAAAAATGGGCATGGCTTGTACTGATCCTTGCCGTTATCATCATCATCACTGCTGTATCGAACGGGGCCAATATGACCGATGGATTGGATGGACTGGCAACAGGGACCTCAGCCATTATTGGGACTACCCTTGGTATCCTTGCATACCTTTCAGGAAATATCCTGTATGCAGATTACCTGAATATCATGTATATCCCCTACACGGGGGAGCTGGTAATCTATATGAGCGCCTTCATAGGTGCCATGGTGGGATTTCTCTGGTACAATTCCTACCCGGCACAGGTGTTTATGGGCGATACGGGGAGCCTTTCGATTGGAGGGATCATTGCCGTTTTTGCCATTCTCATCAGGAAGGAATTGCTGATTCCTATTCTTTGCGGGATATTCCTGATGGAAAGCCTGTCGGTATTGATGCAGGTGAGTTATTTCAAGTATACAAGGAAGCGGTTTGGTGAGGGCAGGAGGATCTTCAGGATGGCCCCCCTGCATCACCATTATCAGTTGAAGGGCTATTCCGAACCTAAAATCGTGACAAGGTTCTGGATTGTAGGTATCCTGCTCGCAGTGATCACAATAGTAACGTTGAAAATAAGATAAAACAATTATTATTTCAAGCTTATGATGAATAGAATTATTGTTTTGGGTGGCGGTGAAAGCGGTACTGGTTCCGCCATTCTTGCCAGGAAGCAGGGATTTGATGTATTCCTTTCTGATAACGGGACCATCAAGACCAAGTACAAGGAGATGCTGTACAATTATGACATCCCCTGGGAAGAGAACAAGCATACCGATAGACTGATCCTGGAAACCGATGAGGTGATTAAGAGTCCGGGTATTCCTGAACGCTCCCAGATCGTCCAGGCCATTCGCAAAAAGGAAATCAGGATCATTTCTGAGATCGAATTTGCATCCCGCTTTACCAGGGCGAAAAAAATCTGTGTGACAGGCAGCAACGGGAAAACAACGACCACATCCCTGATCCATCATATGATGAAGAAGGCGGGACTGAATGCGGGACTGGCAGGTAATATCGGGAAAAGTTTTGCCCTGCAGGTTGCTGAAGAGAGCTATGATTATTATGTTCTGGAACTCAGTAGCTTCCAGCTGGAAGGCATGTATGATTTCAAAGCGGATATCGCCATTTTGCTGAACATAACACCCGATCATCTCGACTGGTATGATTTTAACATGCAGCATTATGTTGATGCAAAATTCAGGATCACACAAAACCTGTCTGAAGATGAATTCTTTGTTTTTTGCTCGGACGATGAGATAACTGTCAAAGAGCTGGAAAGGATCGTTGTCAAAGCCAAGGAGTTGCCTTTTGCCATGAAGAAAAAGGCTAAGGACGTGGCCTATATCGACGACGAGGACAGCCTGAGGATTGAATATGGGAACAAGGATTTCAGCATGTCGGTCCAGGACCTTGCCCTCAAGGGTAAACATAATCAGTACAACAGCATGGCGGCCGGCATTACAGGAAGCGTGCTGAAGATCCGCAATGAACTGATCAGGGAAAGCCTGATGGATTTCCAGGGGGTGGAACACAGGCTCGAGAAGGTACTGACCGTTCATGGGATACAGTTTGTCAACGACAGCAAGGCCACCAATGTCAATTCTACCTGGTATGCGCTTGAAAGCCTGACGAGCAAGGCTGTCTGGATAGCCGGGGGGATAGACAAAGGCAATAACTATGAAGATATCATCGACCTTGTCGGGGAGAAGGTAAAGGCCCTGATATGCCTGGGCAAGGATAATGGGAAACTGCACAAGGCCTTCGCACAGCATATTGAGACAGTCATTGATGTTTCCAGCATGGAGGAGGCTGTGCAGAAGGCTTATTACCTGGCAGGGAAAGGGGAAACAGTTTTGCTTTCACCGGCCTGTGCCAGTTTTGACCTGTTTGAGAATTACGAAGAGAGGGGCTGGAGGTTTAAAGAAGCAGTCAGGAAATTATGATATAATATTGTGTTTGCCATCCGGAAATATATTAGCGGTGACAGGATCATCTGGGCAGTGATTATCGTGCTTTCTTTGTATTCACTGCTGTCGGTCTACAGCACTTCCGGTATCCTGGTATTCAGGAATCCCGGCAGTAGTCCGACGTATTATGTATTTCGTCATAGCATCCTGCTGATTGCCGGACTGTTCATGGTCTACCTCACACACCTGGTCCCGTACCGGTATTTTTCCAGATTATCTCAATTCCTGATGATCATTGTTATACCCCTGCTCATTGTCACCCTTTTTTTCGGGGAGGATGTAAACCAGGCCACCAGAAGGCTGCAGGTTCCCCTGCTGGGATTCACCTTCCAGACATCCGACCTTGCAAAACTGGCCCTGATCGTGTATGTGGCCAGGTTGCTTTCACAGAAACAGAACGATATCAAGGATCTTAAAAAAGCTTTCCTGCCCATTATGGTTCCTGTGGGGATCATCTGTGTATTGATCATGCCGGAGGACCTGTCAACGGCCCTGATCCTGATGGCCACCTGTGTCATACTGATGTACATAGGGCGGATTAAAATGAGCTATCTGCTATTGCTTTGTGTGGCGGGGATCTTTGTCATCAGCTTATATGCCGGCATCAGCTTGCTGACCCAGAAGGAGAACAGGGCTCCTACCTGGTGGAGCCGTGTGGAAAACCATTTCGACAAGGAGACAGAGAGCTACCAGGTAGAACAGGCCAAAATTGCTATTGCAAGCGGGGGTATTCTCGGGAAATTCCCGGGCAACAGCACACAGCGGAATTTTCTTCCCCATTCTTACTCGGATTATATCTATGCGGTGATCATAGAAGAGTATGGTTTGCTCCTCGGGGGCATACCCATCCTCCTTATGTACCTGATCTTACTGTACAGGGCAGGTGTGCTGGTAAGGAAGAGCACCCGGACATTTCCGGCTTTTCTGGCAGTGGGACTTACCCTGGGACTAGTACTCCAGGCAATGGTGCACATGGCTGTGGCGGTTGACCTGTTACCGGTAACAGGTCAACCCCTGCCACTGGTGAGCATGGGAGGGACATCCAGGATCATAACCTGTATATCCCTGGGGATTATATTAAGTGTGAGCAAAGGTATTATAGAACAGCAAGGTCTCGAAAGTGAAGCAGCAACAACATAAAAGGATCATCATCAGTGGTGGTGGTACCGGGGGACATGTCTTCCCGGCCATAGCCATTGCAGATGCCCTGCTCAGTGAGCTGGAGGATCCCCGGATACTTTTTGTTGGAGCCATAGGCAAGATGGAAATGGAAAAGGTCCCCCAGGCAGGATATGAGATCATAGGTTTACCGATGGAATGTTTCAGAAGGAAACTCAGCCTGCACAATATCAGGGTGGTGGCCAAACTGCTTGTCAGCCTCCGTAAATCCGGGAAATTGATACGGGAGTTTAAGCCGGATGCAGTAGTTGGTGTGGGTGGTTATGCCAGTGGACCAGTACTGAGAAAAGCGGCAGGAATGGGCATTCCGACCCTGTTACAGGAGCAGAATTCCTTTGCCGGGGTAACCAACCGCTTGCTGGCAAAAAGGGCCCGGAAGATCTGTGTGGCATATGAAGGCATGGAGAAATATTTTCCGGTAAAGAAAATAATTCTGACAGGCAACCCGGTCAGGCGCGAGATCAGGGATCTGGGCCAGGCAGGTGACAATTCGGCGGCAAGGAAGGCTTTCGGGCTGGACAGCCGGTCTAAGGTTTTACTGGTACTTGGAGGCAGCCTCGGTGCGAGAACCATCAATGAAGCCCTGAAGCATGGACTGGATCTGATCCTTCAGCAGCCCGATATCAGCCTGATCTGGCAATGCGGAAAGTTCTATTATGATGAGGCCAGGGAATTTATTGCCAGTCGATCCGGCGAGAGGATAATTCTCCGGGATTTTATCAGCCGCATGGACCTTGCCTACCTGGTGGCTGATGTAATCATTGCCCGGGCCGGTGCGATCACCATTTCAGAATTATGTCATGCAGCCAAACCAGCCATCCTGGTCCCTTCGCCGAATGTGGCAGAGGATCACCAGACCAAAAATGCACAACATCTTGTGAAACGCTCGGCAGCTCTTTATATACCTGACAATGAGGCAAGGGAAAGAATGATGAAGCAGGCCGTTCAGCTGCTGGGCAATGAGGATCAAAAGCGTGAATTATCAGAAAATATAGCCAATCTGGCCCTTCCGGATTCGGCCGGCATCATTGCCAGGGAAATTGTGTCTATGCTGAAGTGATGAAGAAAGAGGATTTACATAGTGTCGAAAATATCTATATGATAGGGATAGGAGGCATTGGTATGAGTGCCCTGGCAAGGTATTTTTTGAGCCTGGGTAAAACAGTCACCGGTTATGACCGGGTATCAACCCGGTTGACCGATGACCTGATCAGGGAAGGCTCTGAGATCCATTTTACTACAGATCTTGCCTATGTAAAGGAGAAGTTTACCGATGTAGAGAACCTGCTGGTGATTTATACACCGGCCATTCCTGCTGATCACCTTGAGCTAAGCTTTTTCAGGAAGGGCGGCTATCAAATGATGAAAAGGGCCGAGTTGCTGGGCATTATCTCTGACAGTGAAAACTGTATCGCCGTAGCCGGCACACATGGAAAAACAACGGTTACAACCATGGTAACTCATATGCTGAAAGTGGCCGGAATTACATGCAATGCTTTTCTCGGTGGCATTTCCAAAAATTACCAGACCAATGCCGTCCTCTCAGGAGAGGAAGGCTGGATGGTACTTGAGGCGGATGAGTTTGACCGCTCATTCCTGCATCTGCATCCCAACATATGCATTGTCACTTCCTGTGACCCGGACCATCTTGATGTATATGGGTCGGTCGAAAAAATAAAAGATACATTCTGCCAGTTCATCAGCCAGACCGATCCGGGTGGACATATCATCTACCATCAGGATGTACCGCTTGACTGCATCAGGACACTTCCACCGAAGTCCTGGTCATATGCCCTGGAGGACGGCGCAGATTTTACGGCCGTAAACCTCAGTTTGAAGGATGGCCTGTACCGGTTTGATGTGGAGACACCAGAGGGGCTGATAGCCGATGTGGGACTGGGTGTTCCGGGATTGATCAATATTGAGAACACCCTTTCCGTGGTAGGCCTGGCCAGGTTGCTGAATATCGGTGATGATCTGGTCAGGGAGGCTTTAACCACATTTTCGGGTGTGCAGCGGCGATTTGATGTAATGATCAACCGGACAGGCATGGTATATATTGATGATTATGCACATCATCCCAGGGAACTGGATGCCTGTATTCAATCTGTCAGGAAGATGTATCCGGACAGGAAAATTACCGGGATCTTCCAGCCCCATCTCTATAGCAGGACAAGGGATTTTGCGGGTGAGTTTGCCAGGAGCCTTTCCCACCTGGATGAATTGATACTGCTGGATATTTATCCGGCCCGTGAAGCGCCCGTGGAAGGGGTTGATTCGAGACTGATCTTTGATCAGACCGATATGGCAGATAAAGTGCTTATAAATAAGGAACAGCTGTTGTTGGTACTGGAAGAAAGGCAGCCAGAGGTGCTCCTTACCATGGGAGCGGGTGATATAGACCAGTTTGTAGAACCCATTGTAAAACTCTATGGAGGAGGGCCAGCCAAATGAAAAGGATGGTAAACATATTGCTTGGCATTTTTATAATCACTTACCTGCTTGTGGTACTGGGGTTTGTCAGGGATGCCCATGATGGAGTACTTTGCAATGGGATAGATGTGATAATTAAGGACAGCCTGGAACACAGATTTATCAATGAATCAGACGTAAGGAACCTGATCCGGCTCGAACACCCAAAAATAGCTGGTACTCCCTTGTCAGGCCTCGATGCTGCTAAAATGGAAGAAAGCCTCCGGATGGTCCCGGTCATAAAAAGCGCCCAGGTGTACAAGACAGTTGAAGGCAGGCTGGTCATTGAAGTGGCCCAGCGTACACCCGTCATCCGTGTTGAAGACAGGGATCACCGGCAATACTTTCTTGACAGGGATGGGAATGTAATCCCGGCATCTGCCGGTTATGTCCCCCATATTTTACTGGTCAACGGCGAGATCGACGGAGCATACAGAAAACAGCAGAATGTGCTGGAGGGTGGGGCGGCTTCATCAGGTGATAGTATCATGAATGATATCATTGCACTGGCCAACTACATTGCCGCTGATCCATTCTGGAATGCCCAGATCGTGCAGGTCTATGTCAACCGGGAAAGGGAGTTTGAGCTGGTACCCAGGGTTGGTGCCCAGATTATCCTGTTCGGCGATGGAAGCCGGCTGGAACAGAAATTTTTCAAACTCGGGACCCTGTACCGTGAAGGATTCAGGCAGAAGGGATGGAACCATTACGAAATCATAAACCTAAAATATAACCATCAGGTAATCTGTACAAAAAGATAGAATCATGGCACAAAAAGAACATTTACTGGCAGCGGTGGACATTGGTACCACCAAGATCGTATCCATCGTTGGGAAACTAACCGAAAACAAAAAACTGGAGATCCTTGGTATGAGCAAAACAGTTTCAAAAGGTGTGAAACGGGGTGTTGTTCAGAATATTGAGGAGACAGTTAATGCAATCAACACAACTGTTACCGAGGTCAAGAAGCAAACAGGTATACAATTCAATAATGTCTTCGTGGGTATAGCAGGACAACATATTAAGAGTGTCCGGAACAGGGGATATTTTAACCGGGATTCCTATGATGAAGAAATCACCAAGGCCGATATACAGCGCCTGGTGGATGATATGTACAAGATTCCCATCGATGCAGGAGAGGAAATCATTCATGTTTTGCCACAGAATTTCGTTGTTGACAACGAAACGGGTATAAAAAATCCTGTTGGTATTTCCGGGAGAAGACTGGAGGGAAATTTTCATATCGTGATAGGCCAGATTGCTTCGGCCAAGAATATTTCCAAGTGTATTGACCGGGTAGGATTGAATGTCGAGGATTTGATCCTTGAACCGCTGGCCTCCTCAGAGGCGGTATTGACTGAAGATGAAAAAGAAGCCGGGGTAGTGCTGGTGGATATCGGGGGCGGGACTACAGATATTGCCGTATTCTATGATGATACCATCAGGCATACGGCGGTTATTCCGTTCGGTGGGAATGTTGTGACAAATGATATCAAGGAAGGATGTTCCATTCTTAAAAGGCAGGCAGAATCTCTAAAAATCACCTTCGGATCTGCCCTTGGGGACCTTGCACAGGAAGACAAGATCGTAACCATACCGGGGATCAGTGGACGGGATCCCAAAGAAATTTCTTTCAAGAGCCTGGCATATATCATCCAGTCCAGGATGGAGGAGATCATTGATGCCGTCATGTTTGAGGTTGATAATTCAGGGGTTATTGATAAACTCAGTGCAGGAATTGTTTTTACAGGCGGTGGAGCCCTGCTGCGACACCTCCCGCAACTGGTCAAATTCCGGACCGGGCTTGATGTAAGGATAGGATACCCGGCTGAACAACTGGCTGCCGAAAGCATTGAAGAAGTCAATCAGCCCATGTACTCTACGAGTGTGGGACTTCTACTGAAGGGATATGACAATAAACAAAATCAAAAGGACTTAATACCGGATGCCGGGAAAGATAAGGATAAGCCAGGCGGGGAGCCGGAAGACCCGCTAGACCAGAATAGAATCAAGCCTAATATCATAGATAATCTGAAAACAACGATTGACAGGATTTTTAAGGAGAATGACCCAGAATGGAAATAGTATGAAAAAACAAAAGATTATGTCAGAAGAACTTATCAGTTTTGAACTGCCCGTAAATAAATCCAGGGAGATCAAGGTAATCGGCATCGGCGGAGGCGGCAGTAATGCTGTGAACCATATGTATAAACAGGGCATCAAGGATGTGGATTTCATCGTTTGCAATACTGATGCGCAGGCACTGGCAAGCAGTCCCGTCCCCGTCAGGATACAACTGGGGGAATCACTAACAGAAGGCAGGGGTGCTGGTAATAAACCTGAAATTGGCCGGCAGGCTGCCATCGAGAACCTGCAGGATGTTATCGAAGCCCTGGAAGGCAGTACCAAGATGGTATTCCTTACCGCAGGAATGGGCGGAGGAACGGGAACGGGTGCCGCCCCGGTCATAGCCAAAGCCACAAAGGAGCTGGGGATACTTACTGTAGCCATTGTTACCATACCATTCCGCTTTGAAGGGCAACAGCGGATCAACCAGGCTATTGAAGGCATTAATCAGCTGGAGGAGCATGTTGACTCTCTTCTGGTCATTAATAATGAAAAACTCAGGGAAATCTACGGTGATCTGAAATTGTCAGAAGCTTTCGCCAAGGCAGATGATATACTGTCAATGGCAGCCAGGGGGATAGCAGAGATCATTACGGTACCGGGCTACATCAACGTTGATTTTGCAGACGTTGAGACCGTCATGAAAGACAGTGGTGTAGCTATCCTCGGTTCGGGAACCGCCACGGGTGAAGGCCGCGCGGTGAAGGCCATCGAGACTGCCCTGAATTCTCCTTTGCTGAACAATAATGATATCACGGGCGCAGATAATATATTGCTCAATATCACCTCCGGTGAAGATGAGATCAGCATGGATGAGGTAGGTGAGATCACCGATTATATAAATCATTCTGCTTCCAGAAATGCTACGATTATCTGGGGCACCGGTATGGAGAAAAGCCTGGGAGAAGAGATTTCGGTCACCATCATAGCTACTGGATTCAAAACCAACAGTATCCCTGAATTATATATCAAGAAGAAGAAATCGGATAAAATTAAATTGCCTGATCAATCCGAGCCGGTCAAGGAGGATCTTTTCACAGTTACAGACAAGGAGACCTTAGATACAGCTGATAAATCGAATGTTCAGAAAACCTTTGAGTTTGATATTTCAGGGGAAGAGAAAGAACAGTTCATCCTCTATGACAAGGAAGAATCATTCCGGGAAAGTACCAGGAAGCCGAAAGACATTTCGGACAGGGTTAAGAAACTGAAAAAATCCCATGAACTGGTAAAAGAACAACTTTACAGCAAGGCGTCGAAGGACGATACCATTGATCAACTGGAAAATGAACCTGCCTTTGTCAGGAAGAAGGTAAAACTGGATAAGACAAAACCTTCTGAGGAATCCAAGATCTCAAAGTATTCCCTTTCGGAAGACGATGAAAAGAATTCCAAGATACGTGAAGACAATGCATATCTTCACGATAATGTAGACTAGAAAAATTTCGCCCGGTTATCCTTGATATTGGCCGCCTCCCGAAGTGCCTCGAAGGCCTCATAATTGGCCTGGGATTCCCTGAGACTTGCCATTCTGGATTTTTGTGATACCAGCTCTGTCTCAGCAGGATCAATAATATTGCTTACTACGATCACATAAACACCATTATTCCCGTTTACTGGTTGTGATAACTGATCCGGAGCCAGTACCGAGGCAGTAGCGATCACATTTGGTTCAATCCCGGCTGATGGAACAGAGACCGAAGCAAAATTGACATTATTGGCATCCACTACAGTAAGTCCCATTTCGCTTGCCAGTTCATCAATGTTTTGAACGGAAGCTACAGAGGCATTGAATTCTTCACTTATCAATTCAGCTTTTTTATTCTTCTTGACCTCAAGCTCGATCTCTGTCCTTACCTGGTCAATTGGTGCAATTCCTTTTTCACGAATACCGCTGACAGCTCCGACAACATATTTGTTGCCGATCTCGAAGATCTCTTCCGATATGTCATGAAGTTCTGCTTCAAATGCCCAGCGAATCAGGGCCCGGGGTTGCTCAAGACCCGTAATGGTCTTCTGGGATGCGGTGATGTCATTAGCGTACCGCTTGGTCAGGTTCTGTTCTGATACAGAAGTATTGAATTTTTCGTATGTATTATTGAGGCCGGCAAATTTCACAGCCTGTGAATACACGTTCTGGTAGGTTTCCGAACTGGGTTCAACATTGCGGCTGAGATAGACTACCTTGACTTTTTTTACTTTGCTGCTTTTCGCAAGGACTTCAATCAGGTGTATGCCAAACTGAGTCTGTACCTGAAATATCTCACCGGTCTTGCCGTAAAAACAGGAATCGCTGAAAGGTTTAACCATCTGCCCTTCAGGGAACCATCCAAGGTCTCCACCTTCCTGTGCACTTCCGTCGGTTGAATACAGCCTGGCAAGGTTTGCAAAATTCCCTCCGCCTGTCAGGACATTCTGAAGGCTGTCTGCAAGCGCAGCCAACCCTGCTGCATCCGTATTGTTGTCTGGTTGGAGCAGAATATGCCTGGCATGTACAGAATCAGGCAGGTATCCGATCTCAACCAGGCGTGCCATGCGATAGGAAGATTCTTCATAATAGGGACCGTATACCGCTCCTTCGGAAGAGGAAAACATGAAATCATTGATGATCTCAGGCAGGGAACCGTCGGTATAATTCATGTCATCAAAGGGAAGATCAGATTCCATCCCGACCAGGGAGACCGGGTCTTCGATGGTTTCGAACTCTGACTTCATTTTATTGATCCACTCAGCGGCAAGCCTGTCATCATTTTCAGAAGGAAGTATCTCAAATACTACGTACTCAAGGTCACGAGTGGCATCCTGCTTGTATTCTTTCTCATGGTCCCGGTAATATTTCTGGAGGTCATTTTCTGTCATTGTTATGGCAGAGTCAGGTATGGCAGTGAAACGTTTTACCACATACCTGAAATCCATCCTCCTGCCGGTTTCCTGAGAATTGTTTTCAGCCTCCAGGTCGGTAATATACAATCCCTTACGAATCAGATTGTTATACTTCGAAAAGGCACGGTCTTTCATAATTTCGTTTTCGAGATAGATCCAGATGGTTTTCTGGGTACCCGAAGGATCTTCATTCATGGTCCGGATGAACTGTACCAGGAATGTCCTGTTCAGGATACCGGTCTGGGGATCGGAAAAGAGACTCCTGATAACGGGATGCGGGTTCCTGCCCTGCACCATATCCATCATTTCATCTGGACTGACTGAGATTCCAAGTTCCCTGTACTCATCCTGTGTAATATATTCCCTGACCATATCCTGCCAGGTTTGTTCACGGATACTCTCCATGGTCTGTTCATCGAGTGAAGTCTGTTCCATTCTCAGCCTGTAATATTCTGCCAGTTTCTCGACACGTGCTGTATATTCATCGTATTGCACGGAATTACCATCAATTTCAGCAAAAGTAAATTTTGACCGGGCGAATGCTGTCTTCCCACCGCTCAGCAAATCCTGAAGGACAAATGCAAAAATGGCCATACCAATGATCACCGCCACCAGCAGTCCCGCACGATTCCTGATTCTCTGTAAAGTTGCCATAAACCTCTGATTAAATACTGATTAAAAAATTAGGCTACGAAGATAATAATTATAATAATATACCAGCGTGAACTATATTAATATTACATTTCCTGCCCGCTGTGGAGATGTATCAGCTCGATCCTTGTCTCACTGACATCCAGGATCCGGATAACAAATCCTTCGATGTGGATACGGTCATTGATCTTGGGTATACTCTCATAATGGAAAAGAATAAGTCCGGCAAGTGTCTCATAATCATCTGATTCGGGAATGTTAAGCCTGTATTTCTCATTCAGGTAGTCTATTTCATGCCTGGCAGAGAAAATATATTCTTGCTCGTTCAGTTTATCTTCGGTCAGTTCCGATATATCGTGTTCATCTTCGATTTCCCCGATGATCTCTTCCAGGATATCCTCCATGGTTACGATACCACTGGTTCCCCCGAATTCATCCACGACAACGGATATACTCTTATGATCCTTGATAAAAGACTGAAGCAATTTGTTGGCAGGCATGGTTTCGGGAACGATGGGAAGACTCATGATCATGGATTGCAGATCTGAAGGGTTCTTAAATAACTCCTTGGAGTTGATATAACCGATGATGTTATCAGTTGATTCCCTGTAAATCAATATTTTAGACAATCCCGTCTCAATAAATTTCGACTGCAGTTCCTCCATTGATACAGATTCATCGAAGGCAACGATCTCAGTACGAGGGACCATGCAATCCCGTAATTTAACATTCGAAAAGTCAAGGGCATTCTGGAAAAGTTTTATTTCCTGCTCAGGCTCATCCTGTTGATCATGCTCAGCATTGCTTTCATTGACCAGGTTATCAAGATCAATCTTTCCAAAGACATTTTGATGGACTTTTTTATTCCTGGGGACCCTCATGAAATTATGGAGGATGAAACCTGAAATGGCGATGGTCAGTTTGGTTACCGGATAGAGCAGGATATAAAATACCAGGACCGGTATGGCGAATACCCTCAGGGCAGTGTTCGGGCTCAGCCTGAAAATGGTTTTGGGAAGGAACTCAGCGGTAAACAGGATGATCAGGGTTGATATGATGGTCTGGATGATGAGGATGGTGCTTTCTGAATTGGTATATTGGCTGATTAATGGTTCCAGGAGAATGGCCATCAAGATCCCATATATGACCAGTGATATATTGTTTCCAACCAGCATGGTTGCAATGTAATCCCCCGGCCTTGAAGTGAAAATGGATATTACTCTGGAAGTCATGTATCCCTGTTTAATATCCAGTTCCAGCCGGAGCTTGTTGGATGAAACAAAGGCAATCTCCATACCGGAGAAAAATGCAGAAAATACCAGGGACAGAAGTATGATTATAACGTTATTCATCTTTGATCTTTACCACTCCCCTGGATTTTTTTAGCCGGTACCAGGAGAGGTCCTGCTTTGCTTCAAACCCTTTTTCTCCATAAAAAGTACCATCTTCATTCACGATGCGGGATCGTGTGTGGGAATAAATCATCTTACGCTTTTCGTCCCAGAACATATGCTCTGTATTCAACTGGTTCTTGTTTTTCAGGTTTTGACCTTCAACATTGTTCTTGGCTTCCCACAGGCGTTCTTTTTCCCGGTATATAACATGTTTTGCCTTGATATAGGCTTCAATGTTAAGGCTGTCATCATAAAAATAGGCGGTGAGACCCTGGGGGAACTCAATATATGGTTCCTCCACCCGGGCGTATCTTTCAATCTTCGGAGCCAGAATCCTTACCCTGACCTGGAAGGAGTCGCTGTAAAGGATCTCATACTTCTGTCCTGCAGCATCCGGTAAATGGTCCAGGCTGGTAATTTTCTGTATTCTTTCCAGATCGTTCTCACAGGAGAAAATCAGGTATCCCCCTGCAAGGAGTGAAAGGATTAATAAGAATCTCCCGTATAAAACCCGGGCCTGGACAGCCGGCAGGGGTTCGTCACTATCTAGCTCTGACTTTCGTTGTTTCATTGATCCAGCAACCTACGGTATAGTTATCACCTTCTTTCAGGCTGTAAAAGAAAATGGTCTCAATATCGGGGAAATATTTCTTGTATGTACTAATTCTTTCATTTGCCTTTTCCGCCACATCAGCATCAACAGACTTGGCTTTGCTATATTGATCAACGGCGGCCCAGTAAATGGTTGTCTTTTCAAATTCGTCTGTGAAACAATCCTTGCTGCCTGCATAAGCATCGCCAATAAGTATATAGGGTTCGCCCCAATCCGGCTTCAGCCTGATGGCCTCCAGGGCATAGGTCCGGGCCTTCTGGGGTTGCTTCAGTTGGGCATTGGTGATAAAGCCCAGCTGGTAAAGATAATCTGCTTTTTTAGACGGGTCTTCCTCCCTGTCAATGGCCTCCTCGTAATAGGTGATGGCCTTCTCAAATTCTTCCTTAACAAGGAACAGCTTGGCCAGTCCATAGGCAGCTTGCGCGGAAGGTTCCTTTTCATACAGTGCTTCTGCAGCAAGTGCATAAAAGGGTTCGGATTCGCAATCCAGTGCACTCAGAAAGTTGACAGCGCGCCCCAGGTAATCAATTTCACCTTTCTTTTCTTCCCACAGGGGTTGAAAATATGACACCAGGGATTCACAGGTGGGAGCCCCACTGATGATGAAATTATAATCTGTGACTTCTTTTACCTCCAGGATTGTTTTGTCGCCCGGTTTTAGTCCCAGCTGATAATCCAGGATCTCCGAGGCCTGTGCATAATTCTCGATGACCTGCTGGTCTGTGAGCCTTTCATTCTGGAAAAGGGCAAATGAGGTTGTCATGAAGGTGGCCACTGTGGCAACCCAGGATTTGTTTTTAAGTATGGATATAGATTCTACGAGATAACCATATGCCTCCTCCTGGATATCCGGATCCGATCGGTACTCCTGATGCCTGAGAATAGCATTGGCTTTCCTGCTAAGGACAGAACCGCGTTGCTTGTAATACTTGATCCGCTGATCATAAACAATGCGGAGGGAGTCCATCAATATTGCTTTCCGGTCTGGATCCTTTTCATTGGCAATGAAATCGTTAAACATTTTGGCCCCGTCTATGTAAATGTTTTTGGTGGCTTTGGGACATTCTTCGAACACGATCCGCCAGGGCCCAAGTCCCATATCATAATTGCCATGCTTTACATATTCCCGGTAAAGTGACAGGTTTTTAATACACCTGATACTGTCTTCACCATGTCCGTAACGAGATCCATCCTCAACACCTTTTTGAGCCATGCTTGTGAGGGTGATGAAACCCAAAAGAAAAGGATACAAAGCAATTTTCAAACCGATTTCCATATTCATTCAATTAGTCATATTTCCGCTTCATAAACCAGAAATCGTACAAAGTTACACTAAAACTTAAAAACATATAATTTTCTCGTATCAAATTATTTTCCAGTGTACCCCTCCGGCCTGCATTAAATGCAACATTGAAGGTACTTCTGGTGTTCCTAAGTGGTAACCCTACTCCAAAACTTATGCCATAATCCTTTAATTGCTCATCCTGCAATTGCAGGTATGAATTCTCAAAATATCCTCCCGCCCTGTATGCTATACGTTTATGGTATCCTCTCAGGGCCCTGCTGTCAGGGACATATTCAACTCCTCCATGAGTGTGGTTACTGTTGGTAAGTGGCTCATCGCTAGCAAAAAAGGTAGTGTTGGTCCAGTCCTGCTGATAATAGTCAATCCCTATCAGGAACTTGTCATTGAACCGGTAACTTAACCCCACACCAATATTGAACGGGATGACTATGTTTCCCTTCGTCGAATACTCTTCCAGAATGAACAAGGGAGAGATCTGGGTAGAATCATTGATGTTGTTAGCTGATCCGGGAAAGGCATTCCTTTTGACAACCCTGTTTTCTGCAGAAATCCGGCTCTTGTTATCGAAGATAACCCCCAGGGTAAGATTGGATTTTTCCCCGAGCCTCTGCGTGTACTGGAGTCCCAGTTCAATCAGAAAATCATTGACGATGGTCCGGCTTTCCACGTCTGTATGGGAGAAGAAATCTTCCCGGGGAAAATCAACTGAGCGGTTCAGGTCAATGGATCCGAAGAGGTATTTGAAATTGGCACCGATGCTGAGGCCATCAAAAATCTCCACGGCAGTACCGAGGAATAATTGGCTGAGGCCACCATTACCCGAGTAAACGTAATCTATGAAACCGATATCTTCATCGTAGTCCTCAACAATGATGGAGTACCCCACTTTCGAAAAGGGCCTGATCCCTACGCTGGCTGCCCACCACTTGGTAATCGGGAAAGACAGGGCCAGGTGATCGAAATTGGCCCCATAATAGGATTCATTCATCCTGGAAGATTCGGTATAGGTATAATGTCCTGTTATGCCAAAATCGAAAAGGAAGGAGCTGGTAACCTGCGAAGAGTAAGAAGCTGGATTCAGGTAATTGATGTAGTTACTATCTCTTAAGGCCAGGCCAACGCCGCCCATGGCACGGTTACGGTCAAAACCGGGTGGCGAGATCGTACCAATGCCAAACCGGGAATAAGGTGAATCAGTATTGGTTTGTGCCAGCACCGGACTGATGAGCATAATAATAAGTGCAATTACCTGTAGCCTTCTATCGTTCAACATTATACTCTAAGATTCTGTTCAATCCAAATAAGTTCAGGTTAAGGTCCACAAAGATGGAATTTTTTAATTTCTTATCAAAGAATACTGCATCCCCGCCAGTCATAAGGACCTTTAAACGAGGATAACGTTTTTTTTGCTCATTTATGTATCCATCCAGTTCGAAAATAATTCCGTTCTGTACACCGGCACGAATGGCACGCTCTGTATCATCACCGAACAGAGCATCCTGATCGGCCGGTTCCACCTGTGGAAGCCTGCCGGTGAATTCGTGAAGGGATCTGAACCTCATGAGTAATCCGGGGGAGATATTTCCGCCCAGGAATTCATTTTCCGAGCTGATAAAATCGATGGTAATGGCTGTGCCCATATCTATGATCAATATGTCCTGCTCCGGGAATCTTGCATTGGCTTCAACGGCTGCAGCAATCCGGTCATAACCGAG
>DAOUVF010000463.1 GCA_030667765.1 Bacteroides sp. | reverse complement strand
GACAAAGCCGTCGAACACTTCGCTTTGTTACGTGAAACCGCCGGCAATGATGCGGATATCGGCATCGATTTCCATGGGGCTATCAGTCCCCAGAACGCCTCCCTCCTGATCAATGCCCTCGAACCCTACCAGCCTTTTTTTATCGAGGAACCGGTCAATTGCCAGAACGTGGATGTGATGGCTGAGCTGGCAAGAAAAACCCATATTCCCATTGCCACAGGAGAGCGCATCTTTACAAAATGGGGCTTCCGGGAGATCCTCGAGAAAGGTGCCGCCACCATCCTGCAACCTGACCTTTGCCATGCCGGCGGGATCTTTGAGTGCAGGCTGATTGCAGGGATGGCCGAAGCCTACTATGCCTCCATTGCCCCGCATAATCCCCTGGGACCCATTTCCCTGGCGGCGGGTATCCAGCTTTCTGCCAGCATCCCCAATTTCTTATGCCAGGAGCAGGTTAACCTGGGTGAAGGGTACCTGAAAAAACCATTTGAGGTGGTCGATGGGCATATCCCGATACCTGTGGGACCCGGGCTCGGGATAGAACTTGATGAAGAAGCCGTCGCTGAAAAGCTGGGACATGACTGGAAAAGCCATGAAACATACCTCGATTCCGATGGTTCTGTAGTTGACTGGTAGAAAGCCTGAATATTGATTATCAAAATAAACAAAGAACAATGGCAATAGTAGCAATTATTGATACCGGATACAGATCCTATGAATATGAAAAAGAACTCTTTGCCGGCATGGGCTGTGAACTGCAGATATTCCAGGGTGAACGGGTGGATATCCCTGCGAAAAAAGAATTGGCCATGAAAGCTGAAGGCATCCTGGTCAGGGATACGCCGATCGGAGAGGAGGTTTTTGCCGGGGCACCGGAACTGAAATATATTGTCAGGTACGGGACAGGTTATGACAATATCGATGTAGAGGCAGCCACGGAACGTGGCATTAAGGTAGCCAACGTTCAGGGTTACGGCAATCACAGTGTATCAGACCATGCCCTGGCATTGATGTTTGCATGTATTCGCGGATTACCCACAGGAGAGAAGAATGTCCTGACCTCTTTCGGGAAACCTCCTTTTCCAGAGGTCTTCGAATTGCATGATAAAACCCTTGGCATCATCGGACTTGGCAGGATAGGGGGGACCCTCTGTGAGAAGGCCAGGCATCTGTTCTCCAGGGTGCTGGCATCTGATCCCTATATAACAGACGAAAAGTTCAGGGAGCATGGTGCCGAAAAATCAAGTCTGGAAAACCTTCTGGAGAAGAGCCATGTGATCAGCCTTCACTGTAACCTGACAGATGAGACCAGGCACCTGCTCAATTGGGAGGCATTCAGTAAAATGGGACAGCAGCCCGTGGTGGTCAATACTTCACGGGGACCGGTAATCGATGCGAAAGCATTGCTTGAGGCAGCGGAAGGAAACCGCATCCACAGTGCCGGCATTGATGTATATGAAAATGAACCTGCGGATCAAAGGCAGGAGGGACTGGTCTCGCATCCCAGGATCATTACCACAGGGCATTATGCATGGTATTCAGACAGATCTATTAGGATCATGCAGAAACGGGCCGCCGATAATCTGGCCTCCATGCTGAAAGGGGAAATGATAGAGGATTTACTGAATCCCTGATCACTCCATGGGTTTGATCTTCGGGACGATCAGTTGGATGATCAGCAGGGCGATCAGATACGCAAAACTGGCCACCAGGAAAGGAATGTCATATCCGTCTGTGCCAATCTGCTGAAGGATCTTTCCGACGCCAAAGGCCACAATGGCACCCCCGACTGCTCCTGCAAAACCACCAAACCCGGCTACCGATGCTGTGGCTCTCCGGGGAAAGATATCCGACATCAGGCTGAAAATGTTGGCAGACCAGCCACAATGGCCTCCGGCTGCCAGGGCAATCAGGGAAACAGCCAGCCAGAGGGAATCCGTATGAGGAACCAATGCCACCGGTACCGCACAGATGGCACAGGCCAGCATGCCCAGTTTCCGTCCCCTGTTGATACTCATCCCGCTTTTCAGAAGTCTGGAAGAAAACCAGCCAAGGACTATTCCTATCCCCCAGGAAACTATGTAAATGGTGAAAAATGGTAATCCAATCTCTTTAAGGTTTACACCAAATTTTTCGTTCAGGAATTTGGCTCCCCAGAACAGGTAAAACCACCATATGGGATCGGCGATGAATTTACCAACGGCAATGGCCCAGGTGCCGCGATGCGGAAGGATGGCTTTCCAGGGGAGTTTTTCCATTTTTTCCTCGCTGTCTGAGTCACTATTGATAAAAGCCAGCTCCTTTGCTGAAACCTTTTTATGATGCTCAGGTTTTCTGAAATTCCTGGACCAGAGAAACAGCCATATCACACTGATCGGCACTGTCCACAGGAAAGCAATCCGCCAGCTTCCTGCCATAAGTACCAGTCCCGGGATGATCAAAGGCGACAATATCGTACCCATGTTGGAACCACCGTTAAAAATACTCACTGCCAGTGCACGTTCCTTTTTGGGGAACCATTCAGCCACCGCCTTGATGGCAGATGGGAAGTTGCCCGACTGGCCAACCGCAAGAGAGAACCTGGCAATGGCAAAACCTATCCAGCTTGCTGCGAGGGCATGGGCCGCTGTGGCAAGGCTCCAGATACCAATAGATATCATGTAACCCTTTTTTGTTCCGATGCG
>DAOUVF010000341.1 GCA_030667765.1 Bacteroides sp. | reverse complement strand
CATGCAAAAATAATAAATATAAGATGCGCAGGTCTAATAACTATTTTTATAATTTTACGCTAGAATACTTACAAGATGAAACTATCCATTTACAGCCAAAAAGAACTGAACTTCGTTGAACTCAATCTGACCGGCACTGATGAAGACTACAATAAACTGGATGCTGAATCCAGGTATATTGACAGTGTTGTCTTTAATCTTTTCACTTCCTGCTTTGAAAAATCCAATAAGCTGTATGAATATTACGATGCTACAAAGTACAACACCCGTTATATCATCCCCCTGAGAAACCAATTGCTTACCCATCTGGTTATGCTTCAAAAGCTCAGAACCCTTTCCGAGTTTCAGTCCCTCCTTGATGAGAAGGTGTTTGGGAAAGATTTCCTCCGGGCCCTTGTCAGGATGGATAAAACCTGGATGGATCACTGGACCATCTACCACGAAAAGATGGTCGAAATGAACCAGGAGCTGCTTGATCTTGTTGATTACTGCATAGATGAGGACCATAACCTTTATATCATCGGATACTGAAAAAATATCATCATGCCCAGTTTTGTAATTACTGATAAATGTGACGGATGCAAGGCATTGGACAGAACTGCATGCCAGTACATCTGTCCCAATGACCTGATGGTCCTGGACAGGCAGAGCAACAAGGCCAGGAACCGGGCTCCCGAAATGTGCTGGGAGTGCTACAATTGCGTAAAGATCTGTCCCACCCAGGCTATTGAGGTCAGGGGTTACGCCGATTTCATGCCCCTTGGAGGCGTTGTACAACCACTGCGAAGTTCAGATGCCATCATGTGGTCAGTGAAGTTCAGGGACGGGCAGATCAAGCGGTTCAAGTTTCCTACCCGGACAACCCCGGAAGGGTCTGCCGATCCTGATGCCGGTTTTGAGACCGGCACCGATGACCTGAAAAACCCCTTACTTCGTACAGAGCCGGCCTCCACCGGTCTTGATGAACTGGAAAAAATCTGATTATGAGTATTACAGAGAACTTTGAAACCGTCGAGATCCAGACGGATATCCTCATTCTTGGAGGCGGAATGGCCGCCTGCGGGGCCGCATATGAAGCTGCCCATTGGGCGAAAAAGAACAACCTTCGTGTCACACTGGTGGATAAAGCCTCAATGGACAGGTCTGGTGCAGTTGCCATGGGACTGTCTGCTATTAATATGTACCTGGGACTGAAAGAAGGGAATAATACCCTCAGCGATTATGTGAAATATGTTAAGAATGACCTGATGGGAATTGCCCGCGATGACCTGGTTGCCAATATCGGCCGTCATGTGGATGCATCTGTGCATTTATTTGAGAAATGGGGACTCCCCATCTGGAAAGACGATGATGGGAAATATGTGAATGAAGGACGCTGGCAGATCATGATCCACGGTGAATCCTACAAAACAATCGTGGCTGAGGCTGCCAAAAATGCCCTTGCCGAGCTCGGTGAAAACGGCCAGTACCTTGAGCGGGTGTTCATTACGGATCCCATTATGGAAGGCGATCGCTGTATCGGGGCCATCGGATTCAGTGTCAGGGATATGAAGGTATATATTTTCAGAGCAAAATCTGTGCTGGCGACCATGGGGGGAGCTGTTCATATATTCAAACCCAAATCAGTTGGCGAGGGACTTGGAAGGTCCTGGTATCCTCCATTCAACAGTGGTGCCAGTGCTTATTTTACGCTAAAAGCAGGTGCAGAGATGACCTGCCAGGAAGTACGGTTCGTACCTGTGCGGTTCAAGGATGCCTATGGTCCCGTTGGAGCCTGGTTCCTGCTTTTCCAGGCACAGGCTACCAATGCCCTCGGAGAGAACTACATGCAGACCCGTGCTGCTGAACTGGAGAAATGGGCCCCCTACGGATTGGAAAAACCCACTCCCGCCAACCTGAGGAATTACCTGATGATGCTGGAGATAGAGGATGGGAAGAGTCCCATTTACATGCGAACGGATGAAGCCATTAAAAAGATCGTCGAGAGCATACCCGATGAAAAACAGGCAAAACGAAAACTGAAAGAACTTGAAAAGGAGGCCTGGGAAGATTTTCTTGACATGACCGTCAGCCAGGCTTTGCTATGGGCATCCATGAACATCAAACCGGATGAGAAACCTTCCGAGATATCGGCCTGCGAACCCTACTTTATCTCCTCCCACTCCGGGGCATCCGGTGCATGGGTAAGCGGACCGGAGGACATTGCCCCCGATCCCTACAAATGGGGTTACCCGAATATGACCACGGTGAAAGGATTATTTGCAGCCGGGGATGCCTCGGGCGCATCCAGTCATAAATTCTCTTCCGGTTCCTTTACTGAAGGCCGCATTGCCGCCAAGGCTGCAGCCTCATTCTGTGTTGATAATGCGGAGCTGCCTGTCCTTTCCGATGAAAAAATAAAGGAGATGAAACAGGGGATACTGCAGCCCCTTGAGCTTTTCGAAAACCACAAGGCCTATACACAGGATCCCGATGTCAATCCCAATTATATCAAACCCCAGATGTTCATGTTCCGGCTGCAGAAGATCATGGATGAATACGCCGGCGGTGCTTCGAGCGGGTTTAAAACATCAGCGCCCTTGCTTGAAAAGGGTTTGGAGTATCTCGAAATGCTGAAAGAAGATGCAGCAAAGCTGGCTGCAGAGGATACCCATGAGCTGATGCGCTGCTGGGAAAATATCCACCGGATCTGGCAGGCTGAATCGCATATCCGGACCATGCTCTTCCGGGAGGAGACACGATGGCCGGGGTATTATTTCAGGAGTGATTTCCCGGGGATGTCGGGGGACTGGAAAGTATTTGCCAACTGCCGCTGGAATCCCGATTCAGATGAATGGGAATTGTTAAAGCGCGATGTAATAGACCTGGTTGATTAATGCTTGAACCTGACCAAAATACCGTTCAGGATGGAAGCAGGGCTGGCGCCATGGCTGAAAATTCTGTCCTGGTCATTGGCGGGGGCATCGGCGGGATAACCGCTGCAGTGGAGGCTGCTGAAACAGGCTGCCGGGTTTACCTGGTGGAAAAGTTGCCCTACCTTGGCGGACAGGTGGCAAGGATCAATGAATACTTCCCCAAGTTATGTCCCCCGTATTGCGGGCTTGAAATAAACTTCAGACGGATCAGGAACAATCCTCAGATCGAGGTACTTACCTCTTCAACGGTTGAGGAGATCAGTGGTGGTGTTGGGGACTTTAAAGCACGGATCAAAACCGGGCCCGAATATGTGACGAGGGACTGTACAGCTTGCGGGGAGTGTGCGGCCGTTTGTCCCGTAATAACAGATGATCCGTTTAATTACGGGATGACCACCCGAAAGGCCATTGCACTGCCCCACGAACTGGCCTATCCGGCCCGCTTTCACCTGGATGATGCAGCCTGCGACATGGAGTCCTGCAAGAAATGTGTCGATGCCTGTCTTTATAATGCAATAAAACTTGACGCTGAGCCAGGGACATATGAGATCAAAATTGCCAGCATAGTTCTCACCACCGGCTGGAAGCCCTATGAACCTGAAAACCTGGAGGAGTTTGCATGGGGAAAATCACCTGATATCCTGACCAATGTCATGATGGAACGTCTGGCGGCACCTAATGGCCCTACCGGAGGAAAGATATTGAAACCATCCGATCAGCAGCCGGCTAAAAAAATCGCATTTGTGCAATGTGCAGGTTCCCGTGATGAGAACCATCTCCCCTACTGTTCTGCAGTCTGTTGCTCGGCCTCCATGAAACAGGCGCTCTATTTCACCCGGCAGAATGAGGAGCATTGGGCAGATATCTATTATATCGACCTGAGGGTAACGGGCAGGAATGAAGATTTTTTAAGGAAGGTGGAAGAAAACGACCAGATCCGGCTGCTTAAAGGAAAGGTCAATGCCGTTGGACTGGAAGAGGGTAAACTGGTAATAGAAGCAGAAGACATTTTATCAGGACGGAAGATCCGTACGGATTATGACCTGGTTGTACTGGCTACGGGTATTGTTCCGGAGAT
>DAOUVF010000480.1 GCA_030667765.1 Bacteroides sp. | reverse complement strand
AGGCGATGCAAGAATTACATGATCTCATGGCTGGACCATGCAGACAGCCTGACCGGTCTGATTCCCAGAAACCTCTATGAATCAGATCATATCTGGAATGCCAGGGATGCGGCGGCGGATAACTACCCCTTTATGGTACTGACTTCCTCCATCACCAGTCCCGGCATTTTCGAAGGTACCATGCATGATATGCTGGCTGCCGAATCATCTGTTACACCACGCCTGGGAAAAATGCCCGATACATATTCTTTTATTAAACAAGGCTTCGAAAAGGAAACAATCGATACTGCCTCTGTTATTTTTGGTGCATCAGAGTACATTAAGGATGGCCTGCTGCCCCTGACAGAATGGCTTGGTTTTTCACCCTGGTACGAGCGCCTGGTGGAGATCCTGGATGACATCTGGGCTTATGCCCCGGTTGGCTCTGAATTTGGCAGGATCCCTTCACGGAACGTAGAAGTCAACGGGGAAATGCTTCAGGCATTATCAAGAATTTACTGGATGTCCGGTGACAAAAAATACCTGGATTGGGCGGTTCGCCTGGGGGATTTATATTTGCTCGGGGACCAGCATCCGACACGTGATCTCGAGTCATTGCGGCTGAGGGATCATGGATGTGAAATTGTATCTGGACTATGTGAGTTATATTGCATGGTATCATTTGCCAGTCCGGAAAAGAAAGAGGCCTACCAGGCACCCTTATATGAGATGCTGGACAGGATACTTGAGGTCGGGATAAATGAGCATGGGTTGTTTTATAATGTTATCAATCCCATTTCAGGTGAGATCATCAATAATGGTATTGCTGACACCTGGGGATATACCTATAATGGATATTACACGGTCTATATGATAGATGGGGTCGATAAATACCGCGAAGCCGTACTCCATGCACTTGAAAACATAGATCAATACAAGGCTTTTGACTGGGAACACGGCAGTGCTGATGGTTATGCCGATGCTGTTGAAAGTGGGTTGAATTTATTTAACAGGGAGCAGGTAGACATCTCCGGGGACTGGATAGATTCTGAGATCGCTGTCATGTGGTCCATGCAGGATTCGAGTCACAGGGAGCAGGCCCTGAAATGGAAGGATTCAGGAATCATTGAAGGCTGGCATGGGGATGGCAATTTTGCCCGCACAAGCATTATGTACTGTCTGTGGAAAACCCAGGGAATTACCATTCAGCCATGGCGGGAAGATGTCATTTTTGGTGCCTCACAAAAGAATGACAAATTATATATCAGCCTCCATGCGGAGGATGATTGGGATGGCGTCATTAAATTTGATTTTAGCCGCTCGAAGGTCAATATGAATCTTCCTCTTGATTATCCCCGGATCAACCAGTTCCCTGAGTGGTTCGTGGTTTCTGATGATACGGAATACAGGCTCGAGTTCACCGGTGATAAACGTGCAGAAGTATTAAAAGGGAAGATTTTAAAGAGTGGATTACCAATGAAAATTGATAAGGGCAGGGCTTATCACCTGCTTGTACAGGCATTGTAAGTCGCAACATAAAATTTGTTGAAAAATTTGTGAATAAAATTGATCCTGCCTATTGACATTATACCATTTTTAGAATAAATTTGATATTGTAATCCGGCATGGATTCCATTCCGGGATGGTTGATTTAGAATAGGATTTTAGGTTAGGTTCTGCGGTTGCTGCATTCATTTGCAGCAACCGTTGTTTTAGGCCTATACGCTTTGGATCCGTACCCCTGTTTTGAGCAGTTTTTACATGGACTTCAACAGTCTGATTTCCCCTGTCAATCCCATCGGGTCGGGCTCCTCCAGCTTAATCCACCGCCTGGCAACTTCATTCCCGGTCAGTGAATTGGCATAGTTTGCCAGGGTAGTGGTATAAATAATCTCAAGCTGGTTCTCCCCTTCTTTTAAAATACCCGGGGCAATGTGGTAAAGATGCCTGCCCCACCATTTCACTCCAAGGTTTTCTCCATTAAGCTTCACTTCTGTGACGTGTTTTTCGATGCCCAGATCCAGGAAAGCCCAGCCTGTCTCCTTCAGTTCAAAGGTGGTTTGATAGGATACCCGGCCGGCAAAAGTAGAAATGCGCCTGTCCTCATGATTACCAAATTCACTCAGCCTGTCTGTTGCTATGCTGAAGTTTTTATCCCTGACGGGGTGGAAATCCATCTGCCATTTTTCACCGATACTTACTCCTGAATGCTCATCCGGGTAAATTTGCTCTCTTTGCACTCCTTTGTCAGTTTCCTCAAGCACGATCAATATGGATTCAAGTGCCTGCAGCCGGATGTTAATCCTGCCCTTGTCCTGGTCAGGAAGGACAAAACGTTCCCCGCTATGCGGGTCCCAGCGCCAGGCAGTCTTGTCCTTACTGGAAAAAGTGACTGTGAAAACCTGGCCGTTCATATCATCCTGGTTCGAAAAGAAGTAGATCTCATTAGCGCCGCTTCTGTGCTTAATCAGGTAAAGTTTATCCTGTACAGGAGAGATCGAGATGTCCTGCCGGATGGCAAAAGCCTCAATCACCTTTCCTGCCCAGGAAGTCACCTGTGCAGCATTTCCGGGGGCATCAATAATCCGTACGTTTTCGT
>DAOUVF010000129.1 GCA_030667765.1 Bacteroides sp. | reverse complement strand
TCGAAAATCTATTTTATTGGCCTTGCCTGCCTTGCTGCCAGCCTGCCGCTCTCTGTTTTCACCACAAGTGTTTTTGAGATCATTCTGGCAGCCAATTGGTTACTTGAGGCGGACTTTAGAAGCAAATTGTGGAAACTAAGGGAGCGCAGGAGTTTATGGTTCATCCTTTCGATATACCTGGTATTCCTGGCCGGTCTTGTTTTCACGAAAGATTTCGCTTTTGCTTTTCATGATTTGCGGATAAAGCTCCCAATATTCGTACTGGCTTTGATCATGGGCCTTTCTGAACCAATTACCTCAAAACAGTTTAAGTGGGTACTATTGTTTTTAGTAACTGGTGTTTTTGCCAGTTCTGTGTCAAGCATGGCTGTAGTAACTGGAATCATTGATTATACCTATACAGACCCGAGAGAAATCTCTTTGTTCGTGGACCATATCCGCTTTTCCCTCTTAATTGATATAGCCATCTTTTCCCTTGTATATATGATCCTTGACCGGGAGATGGCAACAAGATGGGAGAGGATCATCTATTCAATGCTTCTTGGCTGGCTGGTCATCTTTCTATTTATCCTGCAGGCCATCACTGGGATTATCATATTCCTGGGCGTAGGATTTATATTGTTCTGGGTATATCTTCATAAGGTTCCCACAGTGGTTTTAAGATGGACACTGGCTGTATTTATGATCATCGGAACCCTGATAGGCTTGTCCATCCTTACCAGGTCCATAGGCCGGTTTTATAAGGTTGAAAAAATTGACCGTGAAAACATTGAACAGACCACCATTAACGGAAATCCATATACCCATGATTTTTCACAGGAATTTATTGAGAACGGGCACTATATATGGTTGTATTTCTGCGAACCAGAATTAAGGAAGGAATGGAACCTGGTCAGCGAAATTGATTATGATAGCCAGGACAGTCTGGGGAACGAGATCAAGTATATCATTATCAGGTATCTTACATCCAGGGGATTAAGAAAGGATTCAGCAGGAATGGCGCAACTTGGTAGTGAAGATATCAGGTTAATTGAACAGGGGAAAGCAAATTACCTGCATGGCAAGAAATTCAGTCTGCATAATCAAATGTACCTTATACTCTGGCAGATAGATGTATTCAGAAAGAATGGGAATCCATCAGGACATTCAGTCACCCAGCGGATCCTTTACCTGCAGGCGGCATTGGATATTATCGGGGATCATTTCTGGATTGGTGTGGGAACTGGAGATGTTATGACCGCTTACTCCGCACATTACCAGAAGGTTAACAGTCCACTGTCAGAACGATGGAGGTTACGGGCCCACAACCAGTTGTTGACCTTCATGCTGACTTATGGCATCATTGGTTTCATCTGGATCCTGGTCGGTATCCTTTACCCGGTATGCCTGGAGCGAAAATGGAACGATTATTTTATGATCATGTTCCTGTTGGTCGGATTTTTCTCTATGCTGAATGAAGATACCCTGGAAACACATACAGGTGTTTCTTTTTTCGCGTTTTTCTATTCGTTGTTCCTTTTTGCAAGGCAGAACTTTAAACCAGATTTAACAGAGCATGGAAAACCGGACAAATGAAGAATTCATGCGCATGGCCATACGCATGTCCGTTGAAAATGTTGAACGGGGAGGAGGACCTTTTGCGGCTCTTATTGTAAGGGACGGTGAGGTAGTGTCAACAGGGATTAACAGTGTTGCAGAAGAAAATGATCCCACAGCACATGCTGAGATAAATGCCATTCGTGCAGCCACACAAAAGTTTCAGCGGTTCAAGCTGAATGATTGTGTTTTATTCACAACCTGTGAACCTTGTCCCATGTGCCTTGGGGCTGTCTACTGGGCGGGCATCTCCCAAATCTATTACGGCAACTCAAGAGAAGATGCCGGTAAATATGGATTTGATGATTCGCATATCTATCAACAAATTGATATGGCTTTAGATAAAAGGCAGGTCAGGTTCACCAGGATCCTGGGTAAGGAAGCCATTGAGGCATTTAACTATTGGGACCAGAAAAGTGATAAGATCCAGTACTGAGATCCATTATTCTTAGAAATTTATGAAGCTGGGGCAGGATTTTTTCAGCAGGGATGTCCTGGAGGTAGCTCCTGAGTTGCTCGGGAAAGTACTCGTGCGTCGTTTTGATAACGGGAAATTATTCACAAGTCAGATTACTGAAGTGGAAGCTTACCGGGGCGAGGAGGATAAGGCCTGCCATGCAAGCAAAGGAAGGACATTCCGTACCGAGATCATGTACCATCCCGGAGGATCAGTCTATGTATACCTGATCTACGGGATGTACTGGATGCTGAATTTCGTCACGGGAGACAGGGATGAACCACAAGCTGTGTTAATCAGGGGATTGAACGATATTACAGGACCCGGGCGGATCACCCGAAGGCTTGAGATCGGTTCAGACTTTTACGGGGAGAACCTGGCCGGTTCTGAAAGGCTATGGATTGAGGATAGTGATCAGAAGATTGCGGTGCAGGCTGGTCCCAGGATCGGTATAGACTATGCCGGGGAACCCTGGAAGACACTTCCCTGGAGGTATGTCGCAAACCGTTAAATTTTCTTAAAATCCGGACTTATTTGCATAAAAATACCTTTATTTGTCTATGAATATCTTCAGACGGACCAACATCATCACTGGCTGGATCGTTTTCCTCATTTCATCAATTGTTTACCTGTTAACCATTGAACCTACTGCAAGTTTTTGGGATTGCGGTGAATTCATCGCTTCCTCATATAAAATGGAGGTTGGACATCCGCCGGGAGCACCTATTTTCATGCTGGTCTCGAATTTTTTCTCAATGTTTGCCAGTGATGTGACCCAGGTAGCCAAGTGGATCAACATCATGTCTGCCCTGGCCAGCGCCCTGACCATTGCTTTCCTGTACTGGACGATCACACATCTGACAAGAAAAATCATAGGCAAGGGAAATGATCTGTCAATTCCTGAACTGGTTTCCGTCATGGGTGCTGGTGTGGTAGGTTCCCTGGCCTATACCTTCTCCGATACCTTTTGGTTTTCGGCAGTTGAAGCTGAAGTTTATGCATCCTCAAGCCTATTTACCGCTGTGGTATTCTGGGCTATCCTGAAATGGGAAAATATAGCTGATGAGAAACATGCAAACCGATGGATTATCCTCATAGCCTACCTGATGGGATTATCGATCGGAGTACATTTATTGAACCTGCTTGCCATACCGGCCATTGTATTCGTTTACTATTTCAGAAAATATGAGCCTACACGCAGAGGAGTATTATTTAGCCTGGGACTTTCTATCTTGTTGCTGGTGGTTTTGCTCTACCTGATCATCCCCGGTATTGTTAAAGTGGCTTCTGTATTTGAACTAATCGCTGTCAACGGTTTGGGCCTTTTTTATAATGCAGGTGTGGTCTTATTTATCATTACAATCCTGGGTGTTATTACCTGGCTCATTTTCTACAGCCACAAAACAAGGAAGGTTCTGCTGAATACCATCCTGGTATCATTTACCGTCATCCTGATCGGTTATTTTTCATATGGATTGATACTTATCCGTTCTGCTGCCAATCCCCCGATGGAACAGAATGATCCCGAAACCGCATTTTCACTTTTGTATTACCTGAACAGGGAACAATACGGACAGAATCCCTTGTTCCATGGACATTATTACAATGCTCCCATCAAGGAAGCAAAAGAGGGGAAGAAGATCTATTCGAAGATTGATGGCCATTATGAAGTTACCCATAAGCGGCAGAAAGTAATATATGACGAGCGTTTTCTAACGATTTTCCCCCGCATGTGGAGCAATGATCCGGATCATGTTGAGGCATACCAGAAATGGGGGAGAATTGAAGGCATACCTGTCAATGTCACCAACCGTAATGGCGAGGCACAGGTGCTGCGGAAACCCACTTTCGGAGAAAACCTCCGCTTTTTTCTCCGCTACCAGGTTGGTCATATGTACCTGCGTTACTTCATGTGGAATTTTTCAGGTCGCCAGAATGATCTCCAGGGACATGGAGAGGTGCATAAAGGGAACTGGTATTCCGGGATAAGGTTCATAGATGAGGCAAGGCTGGGGCCGCAGGATGATCTCCCACCATTCCTGAGGGAAAATCCTGCCAGGAACAGGTATTATATGTTACCACTCTTACTCGGGATAACCGGACTGGTTTTCCATTATCTCAGGCATAGAAAAGATTTTTGGGTGCTTATGCTTTTGTTTGTCATGACGGGACTGGCTATTGTTGTTTACCTGAACCAGTATCCTTTCCAGCCAAGGGAAAGAGATTATGCATATGCAGGCTCTTTTTATGCTTTCAGCATCTGGATTGGATTGGGGGTAATGGCCATTTCAGAATATATCAGGAAGAAACTGCCTGGCATTACCGGGCCCGGACTGGCAACACTTGCCTGCCTGTTCCTGGTACCCGGCATACTGGCCAAGGAGAACTGGGATGATCATGACCGTTCAGGGAGGACCGCGGCCAGGGATTTCGCATGGAACTACCTGAATTCATGTCAGCCCAATGCAATTTTATTCACCAATGGTGACAATGACACCTTTCCCCTCTGGTATGTACAGGAAGTGGAAGGCGTCCGGACAGATGTCAGGGTAGTGAACCTGAGTTACCTGGGGGCGGACTGGTATATTGAACAGGTTGCGAGGAAGGCCTATGACTCTGATGCAGTACCATTTGGCATGTCAAAGGATCTGTACAGGACAGGGAAACGTGATTACATTTACCTGATTGAAAGAATTGAGGATCATGTAGACCTGGGGGAAGCCATGGATTTCATCAGGAGTGAAGATAAACGGACCAAGACCCTTGGGAATTATACGGACCGCATAGATTATATACCGGCAACGAAATTTAAAATTCCTATTGATTCCGCACATATCATAAATACAGGAACCGTAAGAGCGGAGCTGGCACATAGAATTGTGCCTGAGATGCAGTGGCAAATTAACAAGCAGAGTCTTTACAAAAATGAGTTAATGGTTCTTGACCTGATTGACAATAATAACTGGGAACGTCCCGTTTATTACTCGGTAACCGTTGACAGGAACCTTTACCTGAATTTGCACGAATATTTTCAATTACAGGGATTGGCTTACAGGGTCGTACCAATACAGCAACCTGAAGTCAGGGGACAGCTGGGTAGCATTGATACAGACCTGATGTTTGAAAATATGGTAAACAAATTCAGATGGGGCGGTGTTGATGATTCAACCGTATACCTTGATGAAAATATTCGGCGAATGATGATGAATTTCAGGAATAACTTTGGCCGGCTGGCGAATGAGCTGATTGCACAGGGTGATACCACCAGGGCCAGAATGACACTGGAAAGATGCATGGAGGTTATGCCGAATGAGCGAATTCCTTTCAACTACTTCATGGTACCCGTTATCGAAGCTTATTACAGGATGGGAGAAACCGAGCTGGCAAATTCTTATTTGCTGACCTTATCGGACCTGGTTGAGGAAGAGCTCAGGTATTTTCTTTCCTTGGGGAAGGAGCATGCCGCGGATCTGGACTATGACAAACAGGTTCGGATGCATATCATGCAGGAACTGACCAGGCTGGTGATAGAAAGCCAGCAGGAAGAATTAATTGAAAGGCAGCAACAAATATTTCAGAATCTCGTAGTACTATATCAGTCAAATGCTTAATTTCGTGCCATAATGTTATTTGTGAAGACACCGGTTTTAATAATGAAGCTCTTTCCTGAGCTGATCTGGCATTTCTCACGCAGGGAAACTCACCAGGAGAACCAGATTTACCTCACATTTGATGACGGTCCAACACCAGATGTAACCCCCTGGGTGCTTGATAGTCTCCGGGAATATGATGCGAAAGGCACTTTTTTCTGCCTGGGGCGTAATGTCGACCGCTACCCGAAGATATACCAGCAGATCCTCGAGGAAGGACACGCTGTTGGAAACCACACATACAGTCATCTGAAAGGCTCACAAACCAACAATCTCGAATATATAAATGATATAGAACTGGCCGGGACGAATATTGAAAGTAAATTATTTAGACCTCCCTATGGACGGTTCAGAAATTCACAGATCAGGGAGATCCGGAAGGACTATCAGATCGTTATGTGGGATGTGTTGAGCCAGGATTATGACCAGAAAATCAATCCTGAGAAATGTTTTTCAAATATCGAAGAGAACATCCGTCCGGGTTCCATCGTCGTATTTCATGATTCAATGAAAGCCTGGGATAATCTCTATCATGCCCTGCCAACAATGCTTGAGAGGTATAGTAAAGAGTACCGCTTTCTGCCTATACCTGAGTCTGCCTGATCCCATAGGCTTGTCCTCACTTTTGTATCGCCTCACTTTTCAATGAGATCCTGAAAAAGGTCTTCATACCGTTTGATGATATCTTGCCATTGATAGTCGGTCCTGATCTTTTCCTGGTTATTCCTGATCAATTCCGGATATGATGGCAAGCTGTTTTCCATTTCCTGCAATAGCACGGCAAGATCATCACTGGATTTAAAATACAGGGAGTCTTCTTCGAGGATGTAACGGTTAAACGGGTTATCATGGGCGATGATCCATGCACCTGCTGCCATAGCTTCCAGCAGGGAGGGGTTTGTCCCGCCTACTGAATGTCCCTGGATAAGGGCTTTCGAAAAGTGACGAAGATTATCCAGGGATTCTTCATGATAAATCCCTCCTGCAAAAATAATCTGTTGTTCGTCCCTGAACTCACGCGCGATCTGTCTTCCATATTTTCCCCCGTGATCACCTACCACGATCAGCGGTTCATCCAGTCCCGCAGCCAGATAGCCCAGGAGGATGTTCCTGATATTGTTTTCAGGTTCCAAACGGGCAATCACCAGGTAATAGTGGCCGGCCACCAGTTTAAATGCCTCTAATACCGCCTTATCTCCTGCTCCCATTATTTCCGCCCCATACGGGATATATACGGGCTGCAGACCATAGTTCATAGCATAAAACTTAAGGATTTCCAGGTGGTCACAGATCAGGGCATCAGAATACTTTATGGTCTTCACGATGGATTTCCTGATGATCCTCCGGGTTTGTTTGCCCCATTTCGTCCTTTTCCATTCCATCCCATCCATATGGGTTACAAGCCTGGTTTTTTTCAGGTTCAGATAGGGGTAGCCTGGTGCCGCACTTGCGAATCCGCACTCCAGTATAATATCTGCCCGGCGGCGGATGGCATCCCTGAGACAGGTAAAATCATACAGATAATTGGCCGAAGAACCCATCAGTCTCTCCGGTGATGGATTTGACACTATCTTTACGCCCCGGTATTCCGGTTCCCTGTAATGGTGAGATCGGGTATTATATACCCACACATCATGGCCCTTCGCTGCAAGCCCGACAGACAGTTTCTGGGCAAATTGTTCAAATCCCCCATACCTGTTCGGTATCCCGCGGGTACCTGTGATCGCAATTTTCATTTGACGAAGATAGAAAAAAGCCTCTTGAGTTAAAGAGGAATTAGTTTTACTAAATTTGTTGATTTGAAATCTGATTGAAAGAAGAAAATCAAAAATATCGCCTTTTATTGGTAGTCCCATATACCATACCCGACTATTCAGGCAGCGGGATCAATGCATTTCAGTTTGCACGTTTTCTAAGAAGGGAGGGAGAAAGGACTACTCTGTTGACTTTCAACCGCAATCTTAAACTGAAAGCGAAGGAGGTTATCGACGGGGTACTGATTAAGCGGATACCTTA
>DAOUVF010000021.1 GCA_030667765.1 Bacteroides sp. | reverse complement strand
GTTTCGACTGGGATGAGAAAAGCCAGATCTGGGACAAGGTCAGGGAGGAACTGGAGGAGCTGGAAACAGAAGTCAGGAATGAGGACCAGGAAAAAACCGAATTGGAATTCGGTGATCTACTGTTCTCGGTTATCAATGCTGCACGCCTGTACGGCGTTGATCCGGAAACGGCCCTTGAAAAAACCAACCTGAAATTCATTAAGCGCTTCGGTTACCTGGAGAAGAACACCCTCAGGAAAGGGCGCAGCCTGAAAGACATGAACCTGGATGAAATGAATGAGATCTGGGAACAGGCTAAGGATTATGACTGATACACTTTAGGAATTGCCTTTGTTTTTCTGCAATCATTATTCTATATTGCCTTTGTTTTTTAACATTAATTAAGCAATGTATTATATAAGACAAATAGATATAGAACTGAAAAAATGGAAAAATGATACCCAAAGAAAACCGTTACTTGTGCGTGGTGCCCGCCAGGTTGGCAAGACTGAATCGATTCGGGAACTGGCCAAGGAATTCGAATTTTTTCTTGAAATAAACTTTGAAACAGATCTCAAGGCATGCTCGGCATTTATTGCCAGCTTTGTTCCTGATGAGTTATGTGAAAACCTGTCTTTACTGTATAGTACCCCAATAATTGAAGGAAAAACCCTGCTCTTTTTTGATGAGATACAAGCATGTATTCCTGCCATACAATCACTGAGGTATTTTTATGAAAAAATGCCCGGTCTCCATGTAATTGCAGCCGGCTCCCTTTTAGAATTCGCATTGGAAGAAATCCCATCTTTTGGTGTCGGAAGAATCCGGTCAATATTTATGTATCCCATGTCATTTAATGAGTTTCTTAACGCCACTGGTGAAGAAAAGTTATTGAAAAAAAAGAAACTTGCTTCACCGGATGATCCGATGCCAGATATATTGCATGACAAACTGATCAACTATGTGAAGCGGTTTTTAATTATCGGAGGAATGCCTGAGGCTGTTTCTCAATATTTATTACACAGGGATTTCACTGTCTGCATGCAAGTAATAAATGACCTCGTAATATCCTTAAATGATGATTTTGGTAAATATAAAAAAACTATATCTGCAAACCTCCTCCGTGAAGTTTTTGACTCAGTTGTTCTGCAATCGGGGACAAAATTTATGTATTCAAGGGCAGCCCAAAATGCAAACCACAGACAAATTAAATTAGCATTGAATCTGCTTATTATGGCAGGATTGGTACTCCCGGTCAAACATACTTCAGCGAATGGAATTCCCCTGGGTGCTGAAGTGAACATTAAGAAACAGAAAATGCTACTTTTTGATACCGGGGTAATTCAGCGTATATTAGATCTTGATATATCAAATCTTGCATTCTCAAACGATTTTAATGTGGTAAACAAGGGAAATATTGCGGAAATATTTGTTGGGATCGAAATGCTGAAATATTACTCGATGTATGAACGGAGACAACAGTATTACTGGCAACGTGAAGCCCAGAACAGTAATGCCGAAATAGATTATTTAATCACTCGGGAGGGGGAAATATTACCAGTTGAAGTTAAAGCCGGAACAAAAGGATCAATGCAGAGTATGTTCTTATTTTTAAGAGAAAAAAAACTGACAAAGGGAATCAGGGTTTCCATGGAGAATTTTTCAAGCTATTCCAATATTGAAGTTTATCCTCTTTACGCTATTGAAAATATAATTATCAAATCATGAGTAGGATTTTGATATACCTCTGTCTCGTTTTGATAAGTGGATTTTCAGGATGTAGTTCGGGGAATGAAACTCAAATTATGACTGTTCTTGGTCCCATTTCAGCCTCAGAGATGGGAACCACCCTGGCTCACGAACATATCCTGGTAGATTTTATTGGTGCCGACAGTACCGGCTATCACCGCTGGGATAGGCAGAATGTCATTGACAAGGCTCTGCCCTTTCTGGAAGAATTACAGGCAAAAGGTTGCCAGACATTCATGGAATGCACGCCGGCCTATCTTGGCCGTGATCCAAAACTCATGAAAAGCCTTGCTTTAAAAACAGGATTGAACATTTTAACCAATACCGGTTTATACGGATCGGGGAAAAATAAATTCATACCATCCAGTGCCTTTAAAATGAGCCCGGAGGAACTTGCCGCTGAATGGACAGCCGAATTTAATGCCGGTATTGAAGGGACAGGTGTCAGACCTGGATTTATCAAGATCTCAGTCGACAGGAATGATTCTCTCATTCCCATGCATGAAAAACTGGTACGGGCGGCTGCGCTTACCCACCTGCAAACCGGACTTGCCATCATGTCTCATACCGGACCTGATAAGCCTGCTTTTGACCAGCTCGGCATTCTTGCGGAATATGGTGTTTCCCCTGAAGCGTTTATCTGGACACATGCCCAGGCTGGAACTCTTGACGGGTGGGTCAAGGCTGCCCGGATGGGGGCCTGGATTTCTCTCGATCATGTAAACAGTGATAAGCTGGAGGAGTACATAGATCACCTGTCGGAAATAAAATCGGCGGGGCTGCTTGACCATGTTATAATATCACATGATTCAGGATGGTACCGGGTGGGAGAAGAAGATGGAGGCAAGTACAAAGGATATACCACAATATTTACAGAATTGATCCCGGCATTGCTGCAAAGCGGATTTGATGATGAAGATATTGTACGCTTGCTTCACCAAAACCCGTCACGCGCTTTTACGATACAAATAAGGACCATATAAACCATTTTTACCATGAAAACACTTCAAAGACTCATTGCACTTTTATGGCTTCCAGTGATGGCCATTGCCTGCACCACGACTACTAAATCACCTGAAAAGATCTTTTTTTATGTCGGTTCCTCAGATGGATCCATAGAGCAATCCATCTTTCTTTGTGAACTTGATTACAGCAGCGGGCAGGCCAGTATTGTGGATTCATTCCCGGGAAGTAAAGCATCATCCTACCTGGCGCTGTCACCGGATAAAGATTTTATCTATGCCATTGACGGGACCCAATCCGATCCCCGGAAAAAGCACAGTTCAGTGGCATCCTTCCGGGTGACAGATCCTGAGGGCAGGCTGGAGATGATGAACAGGCAATCCAGCGAAGGCAGGGGACCCTGCCATATTTCCTGCCATCCGGATGGTTCACATATTTTTGTTGCCAATTACTCGGAAGGGAGCATAGCTGCCTATCCCCTGGGTGATGACGGCAGCATTTCCCCTGCCTCAGATATCATCCAGCACACAGGGAGCGGTCCCGATACAAGAAGACAGACCAAGGCATATGCCCACCATATTATGCCCGACCCGGCCGGCAATTATATACTGGCCACGGACCTGGGAGCAGACAAGGTTTTTATTTACAAATTTGATCATGAAAGCGGTAAACTGACACCTAACCCTGAACAGGCATTTCTCAAAACCGAACCGGGTGCGGGTCCCCGGCACCTGGCCTTCCACCCCACACAGCCCTTCCTGTTCATTGTCAATGAACTGAACGGGACCCTGATCTCCTGCAGTTATGATCAGGAAACCGGCAGGATGGAAGAAATCAATACGGTTAGTAACCTGCCGGCTGATTTCACCGGAAATAATTATCCAGCAGCTGTTCGTGTACACCCTGGTGGACAATATGTTTATGCCTCAAATCGTGTCGGGGACAACAGCATCACTGTATTTCATATCAAGGATTCAGGGGCTGTAGAACGCATACAGGTCATGAAGGACGTACCTGCCCATCCGCGGGATTTCAACATCGATCCTCATGGTAAATTCCTGCTGGTGGCAGGCCAGCAGGGTAACGAGATAGAGATTTTCCGGATTGATGGTAATACTGGTAAGCTCATCCGGACCGGGCAGAAGATCCAGATGAAAGCACCGGCCTGTATTCTTTTTAGAGAATGACATCCGGCATACACAAACATGATGGCTGTTACAATTTTATTTTCAGTACGATTGCCATATCATCCGGTGCCTCGGACGGAGTTTGAATAGTCAACCCGCCCTCAGCCTGATGCCAATCAAGTCCGGCCTCAGATCCAAGCATTGATACTTCCTTTACACTCACTGGTTCAGGCAGATTTTCTGCAGCAAAGGCTCTGAGTTGAATGTCCTTCCCGGCACCAGGCCATCCCAGAAGAGTGGCATATACATGCTTATCCTTCATCGTATAACGTACGTCATCAGAGGAATACACAATTTTCAGGAAATCACTGTGGAATTTGAAATGTCCTTCAGGTTCCTTTGTTGGTCCCTCCCCAAAGGTATACCACGGCCTTGTTTCGTATATTGCCTCACCGTATTTATCCAGCCAGTCCCCCATGTCAAGCAACACCTGTTTCTGATTATCGGGGATACTTCCATCTGCTTTGGGAGATATATTCAGCAACAGTACTCCATTCTTGCTTACTATATCAATAAGCACATGGAGAACATCCTTTGATTCCTTGATCTCCAGGTTCTCTGTATAGCACCAGCTCCCCTTGCTTACTGTTTCATCCGTCATCCAGGGTTCCTCGCCAATCCTGTTCTTCCTTGATTTCTCCAGATCGTCCACGCTGATTTCAAGTGGAAGGTCATCCTGTTTGCGTACGATCACAACATCCTTACCCCATTTTTCAGCCTCATTCAGATAATAGGCACAATATTCCTGTCTGAAAGTATCAGGTATTTTGTCAAGCACATAATCGAACCACATGATGTCAGGCCGGTACTGGTCAATCACCTCTTTCAATTTAGCGAGCCAGATTTCCTCTAGCCATTGGGCCTCCGGTATATTTCCATAGAGATATTTTAACTTGTCATCATCCGAGGATGGTGGCATACCCTCAAAAAACGGAAAATGGCTGAGCCGGTATCCCACATCATTCGAATCGACCGGAATGCTGTCATGACGCTGGAGTTGTTTTGCGTGGTGGAAGGTGCATATGAATTTCATATTCCTGTCCCTGATCGCCTCTGCCAGCTCACCCGTGATATCCCTTTTGGGTCCCATTTCCTTTGCATTCCAGGGAGTGGCTTGACTGTCCCACATCGAAAACCCATCATGGTGCTCAGCCACCGGTCCGGCAAAACGGGCACCTGCCTTAACGAAAAGATCAGCCCATTCATCTGCATCAAATTTTTCTGCCTTAAACATTGGGACAAAATCATGATAGCCAAATTCTGAAGGATGACCATATGTAGCCAGATGATGTTCGTATATCTCATTCCCCTCAAAATGCATCCACCTGGGATACCACTCACTGCCGTATGCCGGGACTGAATATACACCCCAGTGAAAGTAGATGCCGAATTTCGCATCCTGGAACCATTGGGGAGAAGCCTCATGCTTTTCCAGGGATTCCCAGGATGGCTCGTATACAGGGGATTCTCCCGCAGGTGAGCAGCTTGCAAGAATAATCGCGATTACCGACAGTATTACCACCGTTTTCACAAATTTGTAATTGGATCTTTGATTTTTCATAATTGGTGAGAGTTTTATATTTATGGTTGGACTGTCATCGTACATTTCTGGCCAATATCCGCTGGTTTCTCATTTGATATCTCACCCTGTACCAGTCCCCTGTTCATTATCAGAAACGACACAAATAGCACCAGCAGGCCGGTAACAAGTATAACATAAGTTTTCCGGGTGACCTTTATCCATTCCTTCATTATTACGCCGATGATGTAGCTGAAGAAAATCAGCATGGACATATGGATAACCCAGCTTGCAAATTCAAAAACCCCCATTCTTACATTAGCCAGCCCGTAAAAGAAAAACTGAAAATACCAGAGTGAACCGCTCAGGGCGGCCAGCAAATAATTTACCAGGTTTGTTTTAACTCCCTCCCCGCTTTTGAGCCGGAGTTCTTTCAGGGTTTTATTCCGTATGCTCAAAGGGATAAACCAAGCCAGATTGGTTATCAGACATCCCATTGTGGAGAGAATGATTTTTGAGTTTCCCTCAAAATGGCCGGCACCATATTCTGCGGCCACATCCGAAACAGGTTGCCCTATGTCCAAAGAAAGTCCGAAAACAGCCGACAGTACACCAGCAATTATTGTCAGGGTTAATCCTCTGCTCATATTAAATGTATGCTTCTCGCCTTCCTGTGATTTTTTCCGCAAGTCCCGCTCCTTGTTAAACCCGGCCCAACCACAGATGGCCACGCCGAAAACGGCAATGATCATTCCAAACAGCAGCACCTCTCCTCCTTCTTTCTGGAAAAGCCGTATCAGCTCACCATCAAGCATTGGTTTTGCAAGTGTACCCAGTATGGCGGAGATACCAATAGAGATAGTATATGTCAGGGAAAAACCTATATGCCTGATGGCATACCCAAATGACATACCTCCGAATCCATAAGCCGCACCCAGGAGAACTGCCTTGATCATTACCTCCTTCGGGGATTCTTTAAAAACTGTGATAAGATCGGGGACTGTAATAAATCCCAGGATAAAAGGCATTATCATCCATGCAAACAGAGCCTGTATGATCCAGTAGGATTCCCAGGACCAGTTACGCACTTTCTGAAATGGGACATAGCATGTGGAGGCAGATATTCCGCCTATGGCATGGATAGCTGTCCCAAGAACAGGGTTTGGTGTTGGTACAATCATAGCGGTCAACTCATATCAAGGAGTATTTTCATCACCTTGCCCGGATCTTCTGCCCAATGCTTGACGGCTTCACCGGCTTCCTCCAGCCGTACCTTCCGTGTGATCATTTGTTCAAGGGGAAACTGGCCCTTTTCCATGTATGATATCACTGCCCTGAAATCTTCTGCCCTTGCATTTCTTGATCCCAGGATATCAAGCTCTTTTTGCACAAATAGTTTAGTTGCAAATGATACTTCCTGCCCTGCATATCCTATGCATACAACCCGACCGGTGAAAGCAACCTCATCAATGGCTGCCCTGTAGGTGACAGGATTCCCGGCAGCTTCCACAACCACATCCGGACCATCCCCACCTGTGAGTTCAACAAGCATTTGATGCAGGTCGGATGCTGTCGAATTAATAAGAAATCTGGCACCTAACTTTCTGGCAAGTAACAATTTATGATCGTCTATGTCCACCGCGATCACTGTTGCATTCCTGGCAGCAGCCGCAACAATGGCCCCTGCCCCTATCATCCCGCAACCCAGTACCATCACAGTATCATAATTTGTAACCCTGGCACGCTCAATGGCATGAAATCCTACGGTAAGGGGTTCAACCATTGCGAGTTCTCTATCGTTCAGTTTCGGTGCTTCAAGAATTTTTTGCCACGGAACAACCAAATATTCCTGCATTGCTCCGTCACGCTGCACGCCCAGTGTCTGGTTGAATTGGCATGCATACTCCTTTCCTCTTCTGCATGAAGGGCATTGTCCGCAATTCGTATATGGCACCACGGTAACAGGCAAACCGGGTTCAAAACCCTCAGGAACATCTTCTCCTGTCTCTGCTACCTCTGCGGAGATCTCATGTCCGGGCACCCTCGGATATTGCACCATGGGATTATTCCCGAGATAGGTACTGAGGTCCGATCCGCAGAATCCCACATATTTCAATTTCAGAAGGACCTCTCCCTGTCCGGGTACGGGAAATTCTTTTACAGTAACCTTTACTTCCCCGGGTTGACTTATTATTATTCCTTTTATCTTTTTTGTCATATCCCGTCTAGACATACTTATAATTCGGATCGATGAGTCCCTCACTCTTCATTTCCGCCCAGAAGACATCCGGGATCTCACGATGAAGAATTTCTACATTGCGTTTCATTTTCTCCGGTTTACTGGTATTCAGTGCCATGCTCACAATGGCCGCGTGAGACATGCTGAAATGGATACAGGCATCACCAGGTTTGACCTGATGTCTGGTACATATCCTGTTGAAGCTTTCCCGCCAGGGATAGATGATCCTGCCCTTTTCACTTGCTGGTGAAATATCCTGGTAGTCAAAGAGGTCACCCCCGGTAAGGAATCCGCCGTGGAATACAGCCGAGTTAATGATACCCACACCATCCCGATGCAGCTGTTCGATAAAGCTGAGCAATTCAGATGGATGATGGAATATAGTAAAGCTGTTTGCCAGCATAACCCAGTCAAATCGTACATGTTCATACAAATCCCTTATCGTCTTCCAGTCTTTCGACCCTATCCCTACTGCTTTAACCTTTCCCTCCTTTTTCAAATCGAATAGCGCATGGTAGGACTCCAGGATCTCCTCCATGCGTTTTGCCCTGTCTTCATCTCCGATTGCGGCGAACAGGTATTCATCCGGATCATGGACGGAAACCACCTCTGCCCTGTAGGTGCCACCAAGTAAGCTATTACCCTGTTCATGGCACTTCACAATACCATCATAGCTGAAGGTCTGAATGGCGTCGTTTTCCAGGTCAGCCCAGGCACCCGGTTCAAAGGTGGGTTCATCGCCCTCCAATGGTATCCTGTACCATCCAAGTTTATTGCTAATGATAATATCTTCCGGGGCAACACCGAGATCATCCAGCCCTTTGCCTATGATCTCCAGTGCAAGTCCCGCTCCATACTTACCAGCAGAGTCAATTACCACCGGTTTTTCCGTACATTCGAACCATTTCTGCATAAGGTCCAGCTTGTCTTCATATGGAAGTGCCCTGTACAGGTTTCCCAGGTAGCTGGTCCCGTAAATGATCTGCGGTACATTCAACCCCGTTTTACCCAGTGGATTCTTTTCTGTGAGTTTCATAGGATATCCTGTGGCTTAGATCAATCCTTCCCTGGTCCTGTAACCGTATATGGTGATGACTACAAAACAAATAAATGGAAGGATGAATGATACATTTTCAGCATGCATTGAGAAAACCATGCCCTGCTTGATAATCACCCCTTGCAGGGGAGGCATGATGGACCCACCCAGGATGGCCATGATAAGTCCGGCAGCACCAAATTTGGCATCTTCTCCGAGTCCCCTGAGTGCAATCCCATAAATAGTAGGGAACATCAGCGACATACAGATGGATACTGCAACGAGGCAGTACAATCCGGCAATTCCATCAATAAAAATGACACCGAGGACCAGCAGACCGCCTCCAATCGCCAGGAACATCAGTAATTTACCGGGCTTAATGTACTTCAGCAGGAAAGTACAGATAAATCTGCTGGTTACAAATATCGCCATGGCAACAATGTTATGTTGCTGGGCAAGGACCTCGGCCTCAAGTTCTCCCATACCCTCTTCCATAAAGATCCTGGTCCCGTAATGGATGATGAATGTCCAGCACATGATCTGTGCACCCACATAGAAAAACTGGGCAATTACACCTTCCCTGTACCTAGGAAGGCTGAATATTCGTTTGAGCGTGGGAACAAAGTTGATGGAATGATTCTGATCGTCGTTTCTTGGCATCCTGACCATGGCGATGATGACCAGCATCACCAGGATGACGATGCCGATAACAATATAAGGGTTGGCCAATACGCCCAGGTCATGGTCTTTCACCGCTTCAAACTCAGCAGGGGACAAATCCATGCGAGCTGCAGTATCGAGGGGGTCCAGCCGGGCCTGTATGAAATTCTTGGCAATGAACATTCCTGCAAGGGACCCCATGGGATTGAAGGATTGGGCAAAATTCAACCGACGGGTGGAAGTTTCTTCGGCTCCCATGGAAAGGATGTATGGATTGGCACTGGTTTCGAGGAAGGAAAGTCCGCAGGTAAGTATGAAATAGGCAAAAAGGAAGGGCCCGTAAACACCAATGGCACTGGCCGGTATGAACAATAATGCACCCGTGGCATAGAGTCCTAGTCCCACGAGAATCCCCGCCTTATAGGTAAACCTTCGGATAAACATAGCCGCAGGAAATGCCATGGCAAAATAGCCACCGTAGAAAGCTACCTGGACGAATGAACCCTGCACGGGATTCATTAAAAAAATCTTCGAAAATGCCTTAACCATGGGATTGGTAATATCATTGGCAAAACCCCACAAGGCAAAACAGGAGGTGATCAGTACAAAAGGTATTACATACTTAGGCTCAAGAAACTTTACTTTTTGTTCAGTCATGGTCTTGGTGAAATTTAATTATCGATCAATTCATAACATTCAATACAATTCATCCGGGAAATTTTTTCCATTTCAACCGGATCCAGACCTTTGAAATACCGGGCAGGAATATCCATGACCAGGTGATACTCTCCTGCCAGCCGGCACACGGGCCAGTCAGACCCCAGCATGATACGGTCTGTACCGAATGCCTCCACGACTACATCAAGAAAAGGAAGAAAGTCTTCATATTTCCAATGCTCATGATCGGCTTCAGTAACCATCCCGGATATCTTACACCATACATTCGTCCGGGCCGCAAGGGCGGTTATCTCTTCCTGCCAGGGATCCAGGACGCCTGCCTTAATGAAAGGCTTTGAAATATGATCCAATACAAATTTCTGTTCCGGGAACAAGCTAACAAGTTCAACAGCCCTTTGAAGGTGTTTGGGAAAGAGCAGGAGATCGTAGGTAAGGTTGTATTGTCCAAGCTTTTCTATTCCCTTAATAAATGCCGGCCGGAGCATAAAATCATCATCCGGTTCATCATGGATCACATGGCGTACACCAACCAGCCCGGGGTCCCTGCTGAATTCATCAAGCTGGGCATTGAGCTTTTCGGAGCAAAGGTCAACCCACCCGACGATGCCCTTTATGAATGGATGCCGGTGAGCCATTTCCAGCAGCCAGCGGGTTTCTTCCAGGTTTTGCCTGGCCTGTACAGCCACTGTCCCAACGACGTTTGAACCATTCAGTTGATTCTCCAGATCAGCAGGCAGGTAGTCCTGTTTGAGGATGGACATGGACTTATCCATCCAGGCATATTCAGCTTCGTTGAATTTCCATAGGTGATGATGGGCATCAATGATCATCCTGGCCATCCAGCTTATAGATCCGTTCTATCATCCGCCATTTTTCATCTGCACTGGCTTCGGCCGAGGTTTTCTGGAATTTTGAGACATAGGCTTCCCATTCAGATTGCCGGGGCTTGGCAGCCAGTTCTGCCATGGCTTCGTCATGATCAAAATCCGGTATGGTGTCCATGATCATGAACAGCTGCTTCCCTGTGATGTATATCTCCATGTCAAGGATACCAACATCTATCATTCCCTGGGTGATTTCCGGCCATACCTTCCCTTTCCCATGTACTTTCTTATAATCTTCAATCAGTTGTGGATCATCTTCCAGGTTAAGGGTCTTGCAAAATCGCTTAAATTCGATGTAACGGTTTTTGGATGGATATTCCATGGATTGATTGGTTGAGGTAAAGATGCAGGTTAAAAACTAGGGTTTTGCTTCTGCCTTGTCTTCAGGAGCCTCCTTTTCAACTGGTTTCCTGGCTGGTTTTTCCTCATCGAACTTCAGAAGGTCATATTTTAAAAGCAGGTTATACCAGGTAAGAACCTTTTTAATGTCGGATACATAAACCCTCTCCCTGTCATATTCGGGAAGAATTGCGGAAAAATAATCCTTGAGATCCCCGGGGTCGGATTTGGGAGAGATGGCTTCTCCTGCATTTTCATATTTGTGCAGACTGACCAGGACCTCCTCCAATGGGATTTCTTTATCTTCCGTATAAATGGCTATATCTTCCAGGGCGCTGACCTTCATGGTGGTAAAAGCGTTCATCCGCTTCCCTGTTTCCAGGGATTCCACTATGATACCGTTCCTCGCCTGTGAAATGAATTTAAACAGACCACCATGACCGGAAATGGCCATCAGGTCCTTTAAATAGCTCTGCTTCTCTTCCTGTTCCTGACCTGTTTCAGGATTTTCAGTTTTTTTGTCTGCTGTTTTTTTCTCTGCCATAGAAAGTAAATTAATTCATCCCTCGGTCCTTTTTGATGGTGTCATAAGCATTTTTCACCTTCCTGAATTTCTCCCCGGCAGCTTTCCGGATATCCTCACCCAGATAAGCTACTTTGTCGGGATGATATTTATTGGCCATTTTACGGTAGGCCTTCTTGACCTCATCATCACTCACCAAAGCTTTAATCTCCAGTATCCTGTATGCTGCATCCGTGTCCTCATAGAACATGGCTTTGATAGACCCCAGGTCCTGGGCAGAGATCCCCAGGTACCCGGCAATCTTTTCTATGACCACGACCTCTTTGGGATGCACCTTCCCATCTGCCTTTGATACGCCAAACAGGAAATGCAGTAATTGGAGCCGGGATGAATGGTCCAGGCGATGCTTGATCTGGTAGCATACATCCCGCAGAGGGATCTCCTGCCTCAGCAGGTCCCGCAAATAGAGCATAGCCTCCTCCGATGCCGCCGGACCGAAACTCTGGGAAAAGTACTGTCTGACATATTCCAGTTCGGATTTCATGATCCTTCCGTCAGCCTTCATAACTGCCGCCGTTAATGTCAGCAGGCTCATAGTAAAATCCCCGTGGGTAGTCCCGGTAAAAACACGCTGCTGTCCATCCGAACGGTCAAACATCGATCCAACTACAAATCCCAGCACACCGCCAAGAGGACCCAGTAAGGCCCAGCCTAAACCACCACCGATCCATTTACTATATTTTCCCATAGCTGATATCCTGAAGTATCAAAGATAAATATTTCCTGCTATTATGATTTCTTCAAAGCAAGTTCCCTGATAATTTTATCCACCTTGAGCACTTGAGGTATAACAAAATCATTTACATCATTACGAATGATAAAATCTGTATACTCCCTGCCCTTCCCTGGATCCATCTGGCTGGCCATCCGGGCCAGGACATCTGCCCTTTCTAACCCGTCCCTCCTGATAATTCGTTTTATCCTAGTTTCAACAGCTGCATCAATAAGGATATTGTAATCCAACTCCTTCCAGGCTCCCGTTTCAAACAGCAGGGCAGCCTCTTCGATAACATATGGAGTCCCGCCCCGGGTATGCACCCAACTTGCAAAATCAGCCCTCACTGCCGGATGTACCAGGGAATTAACAAATGTGCGGGCATCCGGATCTGAAAATATCCTGTCAGCCAGATATTTGCGATTCAGTTGCTCATCCTGAAAAACCTCTCCTCCAAAGTACATCACTAACCCGGTCCGGATGTTATCATTCTCTCCCATAAGACGCCTTGCCTCAATATCTGCCTGATAAACTGGAATACCCAGATTGCGGAAAACATTACAAACTATTGATTTACCGCTCCCGATCCCGCCTGTGACTCCCACCTTAAACATTAGCGCTCAACGATATATTCTACACTCTTGGGAGTGAAATTAACAGACTGGATATATACCGGCATTTTGATGATCTGGACCTGTAGTTTATTTCCCAGCATATTGCCCACATCTGCATAGTCTATCACGGCCCGGAACAGATGTTCATTCAGGGTCTCATAGGCACTCAGGCCAATCTGGCAACTGACCGTTACTGCCGGTGGAAATGGCCGGAGGAGTAGGGAATCCGGCATATTTATCACCTCAATCCGGACCTTCAGGCTTGCTTCGGTGAATTTCTCAATGGGGACCTGTATCCATACCTCAAAAGGATCGAATTCAACTTTATGCAAAGGCTGCATCTCCAGTTCCATATCGAAACTCCTGTTGGCATCGGACATGATGACCGCCTCTGTGGCCACCACCTTGATGGTGTCAATAATCATTTCCGGTCCGGATATGGTGACACTATCAGGCTCCACCAGGTAGGGGCCAACCTGCATATACTGTTTTTCAAAGCTGATATCAAGGTCTGGTTCAACAGGGACCTTTTTACTTGCCTTGTCAGCAAACTGGAAGAAGAGTGAATCCGGACTGATATTCAGGATCTCAATCTCTGATGATAATTGTTTGGTAATCCTGTCCTTCGCATAACTTGTCAGGATATACAAGGTGGAGGGATCACCAAGAACCGTGTTCAATGAGAAGGAATTAACATCAAATATGATGGGTGCAATGCGGGACTTAAGCTTATTTTTGAGCAGGGTGTAACCACCGGCATTCACTTCCAGTTCCAGCCTGTCAGGAATGTCATTGACGAGCACCTTTTTTTCCGGGAACCTGATATACCGGACAGGGTATGAGATGGAGGTCACATACTCCTTATTCATGGCAGTCAGGAACCAGAAAAGCACAGAGAGTAAGAGGAAGAAGAAAAAGGTCAGCAGCCTCCTGTTCAAGGTTATCTTTTTCCTGCGTGGTCTCCTGGTCATGCCCAGGAGATCTGCCAAAACTCTATTGCCCGGGGGTTTATCCTGCATTCATCAGTATTTGGATAGGTTAATACTGTTCTACGTCCAGGGAATGATCCTACTTCTGGGAAGCCAGATCTGAATTGTCCTTAAGAATTGCGTTCTTATCGATCTTGATCCTGACATTATCCGCTATTTCTACGGTCACTGTCTGATCTTTGATATCCAGCAACTTGCCGTAAATACCACCTGTAGTCACAACTTTGTCACCTTTGTTCAGGTTTTCCCTGTAACTTTTAAGGTCCTTTTGCTTTTTCATCTGTGGCCTGATCATAAAGAAATAAAATACAACAATGATCAGCAAAAGAAAAACAAAAGATGGGACCGGACTTTTATCCGGGGATTGGGGCATAAGGAAAATCAACATTAAATTATTCATCACAATTTCGATTTATGTAAATATTAAGATTCTTTTCTAATGATATCTGCTTTAATGGTAAGGTATACAATCTGGACCTTCCCATTTGTTTTCAGCGTAACTGTCTTGCTCTGCTGCCCCATCCTGCCGGATGAATCGAATACGACTTCGACAGATCCTTTTTCACCAGGGGCAATAGGTTCCCTGCTGTATTTCGGAACGGTACATCCACAACTTGCACTGGCATCCATAATGACCAGTGAGGCATCTCCATCATTGGTGAATATAAAATTATAGCCCACCTTCTCACCCTGCAGTATCCTTCCAAGGTTATGTTCGGTTTT
>DAOUVF010000377.1 GCA_030667765.1 Bacteroides sp. | reverse complement strand
TAATTGAACCTGCTTTATTCAGGCTTTCGTAATCTATGGGAAGGTCGAACATTGTGCTCGGAATGCAACCGCCGGATGGGCCGCCGGTCTGTATTGCCTTGATCTCTTCTTTCCCCGGGGGGCCACCGCCTATCTCATAAATAATTTTTCTGATCGTTGTTCCAAGGGGAACCTCAACCAATCCTGTATTCTTTATCTTTCCGACGAGGGAAAATATTTTGGTACCCCTGCTACCCGGAATTCCGATCTTGGCAAAATTCTCGGCACCCATCCCAATGATCACAGGTATATTGGCGAGGGTTTCAACGTTGTTGATACATGTCGGAAATCCCCAGATGCCTTTATCAACAGGATAGGGTGGGCGCTGTCTTGGTTGTCCCATTTGCCCTTCAATCGATTTGATCAATGCCGTTTCTTCCCCGCATACGAAAGCACCTGCCCCCCTGACAATTTCAATATCAAAGTTAATACCCGTTCCCAGGATATTTTCACCCAGGATACCAAGATCATGGGCCTGCCTGATGGCGATCAAGGTATGTTTCATGGCCAGGGGATATTCACTGCGAATATATATATAGCCATGGGTTGCTGCTATGGCAATGCTGGCAATGATAATGCCCTCGATGATCAGGTGAGGATTACCTTCCAGAAGACTCCGGTCCATATAAGCACCCGGGTCCCCTTCATCCGCATTGCATACGATAAATTTTTTGATTGAATGATTGCCTGATTTTCGTGCCATCTCCCATTTTTGCCCTGTAGGGAAACCTGCGCCACCCCTGCCTCTCAGGTCAGCTTTTTTGATCTCCTCAATGATCCACCAGGGATCTGGATTGGATATCACTTTTTCGTATGCTGCATAACCATCTCCCCTGATATAGTTACTGATTCTGATGGGATCTAATTCCTGGTTCTTTCCCAGTATAGTACGTGTCTGATTCTTGAAGAAGGGTATTTCATGCTGGGACCTGAAACAATCAGGATTACCCGGTTCCTTGTAAAGCAAATTTTCAATAACTTTTCCCTTGATGGCTGCATCAATGATTCTGGGAATATCAGGCAATGCAATCTTAGGGTATAAATGTTTGCCAGGTTCAACCACGATAAAAGGGTCCATTTCACAAAAACCCAGACAGCCGGTAATGCGTAAAGATATTTTATCATGAAGATTGTGCTCGATAATATATCGTTTTATGATCCGCATGACATCATTTGAACCGCTTGCCTGGCCACCTGTACCGGCACACAGCACCAGACAGGGTTCTTGCCCGTTAGGTTCCTTCAATATAAGGTCACGAAAATCAACAAAATCTTCAATGGATGAGATTCTTTTCATAATCTGATGCTAGTTTGCCATATATTAAAAATATATTACATGAATCTAAATATCCAACAGATGTCCTTTGCATCCCCGCCGGGTGCAAATTTGAACTGTGCCCCCACCGCGGACTATCATCAGTATCATTTTAACCCCGCATTCCGGACATTCCGAACTTCCTGAAAGGTCCTCATGGCAGTTCGGACAAAAGAAGTTCAACTCGGCATCAAGCGGAATTTCATGTTCGGATTCAAAATTATAGCTGCCATAGAGAGAGGATAATCTGAGCCATCCGTGTTTTCGTTTAAATGATACAGTAACATGAACACAGGGCTGATTATCAATGAGATGTTCTGGCTTCATGAGACTATGATTACAGCGGGGACAGCTGACCTCTATGGGAAATATCTTTTTGTCCTTTTCTACATTCACCTTGTTCGATCCAGTACGTATTTCCCGGATTAGTTTTTTCACCGAATCGGATTTGAAATTGGCTTTGTAGTCACCATCCACAACCACCATAGGTCCTATGGCACAGCATCCCAGGCATGCGGCGGTTTCATGGGTAAACTTCAGATCTTTGGTGGTTTCACCGGGATTGATTTTCAATTCCCTGCTAAAGGCATCTACAATTTTTTGTCCCCCCCTCACATGGCAGGCAGTTCCCAGACAGGTAGTAAGAATATGTTCGCCTTTTGGTTCAAAACTGAACGATTTGTAAAAACTGGCTACACCATAAACATCCCTTAAGGGAATATCCAGTTCCGATGCAATTATTTTCAATGCATCCTTCGGCAGGTAGTTATAGTACTTCTGGATCTCCTGTAAGATGGAGATAAGTACTTTGCCGTGCTTCTTGATGCAGGCTTCAACAATGGATTTTTGTTCAACCGATATATCTGTATTGCTCATATGATACAGGTTTATACATATTTCTCGCAAAGCCGGATCATCCTGTACGGACTGCTGTTGACCTCAAACCGCTTCAATCGTCGATGGAGGCTTGGGTGCTATGTTGTATGTTACACTTACAATCCCTGGTACCTGGCTGATAATCTGCCTGGCAAGTTCGTTAAGGATATCAAATGAAAGCTTTGTGGGGGTAGCTGTCCGGGCATCAACACTATCCCAGCATCGTACCTCGATTTGCTGACCGAATTCCCTTTTGCCCTGGGTTATACCTGTAACCCGGTCTTCATGCAGGATTGCCATATACTGAAACGCTTCAGTATCCCCGAGTAATTCTTCCACAATACTGGTTGCTTTCCTGACAGTATCAAGACCTTCCTGGGTTACCTCACCTATTATCCTCGCTGCAAGTGCGGGTCCGGGGAAAGGTATCCTGTCAAACATCCCTGTGGGCAGTCCCAGGGCCCTGCCTACCTTCCTTACACCATCTTTGCGAAGTTGAACAAGCGGTTCGATTATCTGATAACCAAAAGCCTCCTGCGGATCAATTCCAAGTTGCTCAAATACGTTATGCTGCCTTTTAATACCTGCCACGGTCTCATCGATATCCGTCAGGATCGTTCCCTGTAACAAATGCTTTGCCTGGCTTTCCTTAATAATTCGTCCAAATACATCCCGGTAAAAGGCCTGGGTAATGGCTTCACGTTTCTCTTCAGGATCTGTGATCCCCCTGAGGGCATTAAGAAATTCTACCCGGGCATCGACTATCTCTGCAGTGATACCCAGTTTTCGGAATACATCTTTCACCATTTCGGGTTCTCCTTCGCGCATAAGGCCATTATCAATGAAGACGGTTTTGAGACGTTCTCCAAGCGCTTTATGTCCAAGCATAGTAACCGTAGAAGAATCAACTCCTCCGGAGAGTGCATTAATGGCAATTCCATCTCCAACGGCAGACATGATATCCTTCACTTTTTCATCAATGAATTGCCCGGGATTTAAATCACTCGCTGTTATTTCTTTATTCATAGGGTTTAGGTTATTTATGGAATCAGAAATATGGACAGATAAGATAATCAATATTCTTTTTACTTCCTTATACCCAAGTGTTAATAATTTTGTTTCAACGGTACATCTACGCCCGGGACTAAAAGTGCGATCTCAACATTTTCAACTGTTGCCCGGGGACCAGGATGACTTCCACCCGGACTGAAAGGATCAATAAAGTTGTGGTTTATAAATTGTTGTATATTTAATGTAAACTTACCCAATGCTGACAATAACAGATTACATTATCATTGCATTCTACTTTGTCCTGATTCTGATCGTTGGATTCTGGACCGGCAGAAAACAGGATAAGGAGGAATTCCTTATCTCCGGCCGTAATTTGACATCCCTGCAAGCTACAACAAC
>DAOUVF010000469.1 GCA_030667765.1 Bacteroides sp. | reverse complement strand
GGTTTTCATTTTCCCTGTACCCCTGGTCCTTGAATATATTTCCGCCTGCCACCAGGTCCAGTTGCCCGATCTTCCTGGCATGTGAAAAATGGGCTCCTGCCCATACCGGCTGTTTATCCCACCAGACCGTTTCACTGCGTGCCGGATCCAGATAAACCCCCAGAAAGGTACTCAACCTTGTTTCCGGTTCTGATGCCGGATAAGCTGTCCGGATATTAAAAACCCCGTTCAGTGCTGATGAACCATACAGCACGGAGGAAGCTCCCTTGATGATTTCGATCTGTGCAATGTTCTCAACCGGCAGGTAATCCCATTTAACATCCCCGACATCCCCTGTTAGAATAGGCAGGTCATCCATCAGCACCAGGACGCGGCTCCCGGCTCCGTAACTGTACCCGGACCCTCCACGGATACCTGGTTGTCCGTCCAGTATCTCAACACCCGGAGTCTGTACAATAATATTATCAAGCGAGGTTATGCTATTATTGCTGATCCGTTCGGGTTTAATGATATCCAGTGAAACCAGAACTTCTGATAACTTTTGCTCATATCTGCTGGCACTCACCACAATCTCATCCAACAAAGTAACGGAACGCACCATCTTTACACTCAAGATGATGGTATCCCTGGAGCCGGTATATACCCTTTGCCGGAAGGGTTGATATCCCAGGTACCGGCAGATTACATTAATTACCTCTCCTTCTGTAACAATGATGTAATGTCCGCCGGCATCGGAAATGGTCCCCTTCTTCTCATCCACGCTTATGCTTGCACCGATAAGCGGTTCCCCACTTACAGAATCGCTTATCACCCCCTTGATTACCAAGGGTTTCTGACTATACAGAGCAGAGAAGATAGCCAGCAGGAGAAGGATGAGGATGGATTTTTTCATTGGCAGTCCCCCGTCAGCAACAAATGTAAAAAACACCCATGAAAACCTGGGCCAATTAACCAGAATACTTCTAAATACCTCATATTAATTACCTGAGGTTTTCAAATCATAAGAATAGTTAGTTTTTTACTTAATAATTGTAATATATTGCAGCGATATACTAATAAATAACCATGGTACCTGCAAAAAAACCAGAGGCCTGCGAGAATATCCAGGAAATCAGGAATGCCATAGATGAGATCGACCAGGAAATCATCCAGCTGTATGCATTAAGGGATTCCTATGTCAGGGAGATTGTGAAATTTAAAGCCGATGATGAGGGGATCATTGCCAGGGAGAGGAAAGCACTTGTGCTGCAGCAGAGAAAGGCATGGGCGGCTGAAAAGGGACTGGATCCGGAATTGTTTGAGAAACTTTTCGGACTCATAATCGAGAAGAATATACAGATCCAGTTTGATATTTATAACTCCAATAACAAACCATAAAACAAAGGACATGTACAGGAAAGAAATAAAGGTAATGGATTGCACCGTACGTGATGGCGGTTTAATGAACAACTGGCAGTTCAGTGACGATTTTGTACGTGCTGTTTACCAGGCTTGCGTCCAGGCAGGGATAGACTATATGGAAATCGGCTATAAAAGCAGTGAAAGTGCTTTTTCGCGCGACGAGGTAGGACCATGGAAATTTTGTGACGACAAGGATCTACGCAGGGTTGTCGGCAGCAACAAAACTCCGCTTAAACTTTCTGCCATGGCTGACATTGGAAGGATTGATGAGGGGGATATCCCTCCTGCCAAAGACAGTGTGATCGATATGCTCAGGGTTGCCTGCTATGTGCACCAGATTGACAAGGGTATCGCACTTGCAGAACATTGTATCGACAAGGGATACGAGGTTTGCATCAACCTGATGGCTGTGTCCAAGGTGAATGAAATGGACCTGGACCAGGCATTGCAGGACGTTGCCAAATCCAGGGTACCCATATTTTATCTCGTGGATAGTTTCGGGAGCATGTACTGTGAAAATATTCAGCATCTGGTCCAAAAGTACAAGAAAGCCCTTCCGGATAAAATCATTGGGATCCATGCACATAACAATATGCAAATGGCCATGTCCAATACCGTTACGGCCATCATTGAAAACTGCAACATGTTGGATGCCACTTTACTCGGGATGGGCCGTGGTGCAGGTAACTGCCCGATTGAGATCCTGATCGCGTTCCTGAAGAATCCCAAATACAGGCTGCTGCCATTGCTGGATGTTATACAGAATCATATACACCCCCTCCAGCAGGATATCCAATGGGGTTATCATATTCCCTACCTCATCACCGGGGCCCTGAATGAACACCCCCGCAGTGCTATAAAGTGGATGGCCTCAGAGAACAAAGATTATTTTGTCACCTTCATGAAGGAAATGCATGATTACGAGTTGCTGGAATGATAATGGTTTAGTAACTGTTAAAATATAGTTATTTTATTTCTAAGAAGCTATGTATCTAAAATAAAATATGTATTGTTGCCGACTGAAAAAAGCTTTAAATTGCACGGTTAATAAAATGAAAACCAAAAAGACTAATAAAACATGAAAAAAACACTATTAATGATTGCAGCAGGATTGATGCTGATCATCACTACCCAGGCACAAAAAGCAGAAATTGGCGGTTTCTACGGGATTTCCTTCAACAGTAAGATCCGGACTTATTACGGGGACTTTAAAATAGATGACAAAGCCAATTATG
>DAOUVF010000360.1 GCA_030667765.1 Bacteroides sp. | reverse complement strand
GCCATGTTCTACTCCATGATCATGCTGATGCTCCCGACCATACTGCTTTCCGGGTTTATCTTCCCGGTTGAGAACATGCCCGTTATCCTTCAGTGGTTAAGTCATATAGTACCGGCGAAATATTTCATTATTATCGTGAAAAGCATCATGCTGAAAGGTACCGGAATGGCCTTTGTCTGGAAAGAGACGCTGGTACTTATTTTCATGATGCTATTCTTTATTGCCAACAGTATACGACGGTTTAAAATCAGGTTAGCATGAGAACGGTCATCTATATATTGCAGAAAGAATTCATACAGGTATTCCGGAACAGATTAATGCTTCCTATCATATTTATTGTTCCCATCGTACAACTCGTCGTCCTTGTATATGCTGCCACGCTGGAAATGAAAAATATAGAGGTGGTGGTGGTGGACAAAGACCTGTCAGATGTGTCGCGCAGAATGGTCGGGGCCTTTGAAGCATCACCTTTCTTCAAGATCAAGGACTTTACCTTCTCCATTGAGGAAGGAGAGGATAGGCTTAGGGCCAATGAAGCCGACATCGTGCTGCATATACCCCGGGGATTTGAGAGATCACTGAACCGCGAAAATGAAGCCAGGGTACAGATCCTGGCAGATGCGGTCAATGCGACGACAGCGGGTCTGTCCAACGCATATGCAACAGCTGTGATCATGGATTTCAATGAACGCATCCTGGTGGAACGGGTCGGTCCGGTTGCAGGACAGATCCAGAAGATCCGGATAAGGTACTCATTCTGGTATAATCCGGATCTGAACTATAAGATATTCATGCTGCCGGGCATACTGGTGATCCTGGTCACCATGATAGGGATGATACTCACGGGACTGAACCTTGTCAGGGAAAAGGAACTGGGTACCGCTGAGCAGATCAATGTGACCCCCATCCGTAAGTACCAGTTCATTATAGGGAAACTGGTTCCCTTCTGGATCATTGCCCTGCTGGAGTTGAGTTTCGGGCTTTTCATCGGAAAGATACTTTTCAACCTTCCTACCGTTGGGAGCCTTCCCCTGTTGTTCCTGTTTGCCTCGGTCTACCTGCTGGTAGCCATGAGCATAGGTCTTTTCCTCTCGACCATTTCCACTTCACAGATACAGGTAATGTTCCTGGTATTTTTCTTTTTTATCACATTTGTCCTGATGTCAGGGATATTTACCCCTGCGGAGAGTATGCCGGACTGGGCCATCAAAGTTAATACAGTCAACCCGCTGGCTTATTTCATCCGGGTGATCCGGATGATCCTGTTGAAAGGCTCAGGCTTCAGTGATATAACACGGGAGTTTTATGCCCTCGGAACCTATGCCATAATCATGCTTTCCCTTGCCACCTGGAGATACCGGAAGGCGGCCTGACCTGCGGTCTTAAGAGCCTACCTGGAAAGCAGGTCGTCTAAATAAGCAGTAAAGAACTTTCCATCCCACCTGGCAGCTCCGGTTTTCCTTATATGGATCTTTCCACCGGGAGCGATCAGGAAGGTGGTTGGAATGGAAGAGATGCTGAGCCTGGAAGGAGGATTTTGCACCAGCCTGTAAAAGGGCATGGTGTACCCATGATCCTCCATGAAGCGGAGTATGGTTTCAGGGGACTCCTGGCTTGCCAGCACGAAACTGACCCGGTCACCATATTGTTCAAAAAGGTTCTGGATGTTGGGCATTTCTGCCCGGCAGGGGGGACACCAGGTGGCCCAGATACTGAGGAAAACCACTTCATCCTTAAATTCCCTGAAGGATACGGCTGTCCCTTCAATATCCATTAAGGTCCACTCATAATCGCCATCAACCAGTGATGCCTGGCTGTCTTCTCTGATGATAGCGGGCCTGTGCATGGTCAGTTTATTCATCCCCGTGGCTACGAATTTCCTGGAAATTGGTATCAACAGGGAAAGGATCAACAGGTAGAAAAGCAGGTCAGTGGTGATCCGGAAAGGCGATTTGGTCCGGAAATAATTTTGTATCCTTTCTTTAATCTTCATTTTTAACTGGTTTAAGTGATACCATATCGGTAGCGATCTTTTCTGCCTTCATTATGAAATCGAACCGGTTCAGGTCAAGGCAAAGATAGAAATCTGTTGACGGGGCATAATCCTGGTGCCCGGCGACAAAGAATCTCTTTCCACTGGTCCGCCTGATGGTTTCTGTTATCTCACCGTAATCAGGAGTCTCACCCAGCAATTTCATTCGTATGTATTCGGCACAAAGGGTATCTTCTTCTATGGGATGACGGGCTGCATATCCCATACAGACCAGGGAAACCTGTTCGGGGGACTGGCTTCTGATATGGTTTACTATGGCATCAGCATTGACAAAACTACCGGTCAGGATCTCGTCCGCATGCACCGCATTTACCAGTCCCCGTGTTCCGGCACTGGTGGTCTGGACCACCGTTTTTCCCGTAAAATCAATACCTTCAACCTGGAAGGGTGAATTGCCAAAATCGAATCCCTCGACCATTCTTTCATTCCTTTCTCCCATTAACAGATATTCCGGGTGTTCGGCTTTGAGCCTGAAAGCCGTTTCAACCCCGCCTGTGGAGATGATCTGCAGGGCGCCGTTCCCCGCCACATAACAGGCCGAGGAAAATGCCCTGAAAACATCGATCACAATGGTGAGTCCCCGGGCTTCCCGGGCACCTTTTACCAGCTGCAATATATCAATTTTCATCCACCGGAATTAAGCGCTTAAAAATACAAAGTTTAGTGATTCACGGAAATTAATTCATACTTTTAGGTCTGCAGTAAATCCCCCTGTATGAAATTCAAAGATAAAATCATCTGGATCACAGGTGCAGCTTCGGGTATTGGTGAAGCACTGGCTTATCAATCTGTTGAATATGGGGGGAAATTGATCCTCAGCGATATTGACCAGACCGGATTGTCAAAGGTGGTGGCCACCTGTGAGTCATCCGGTGCCAGCGTTTTGAACCTGCCCCTTGACCTGTCTCTCGGGGAGTCCATTGAAAAGGCTGTATTGCTGGCTATGGAGCATTTCGGCAGGGTGGATGTCCTGATCAATAACGGGGGTATCAGCCAGCGCTCCCTGACCTGGGAGACACCGCTGGAGGTGGATTATAAGATCATGAATATCAATTTTTTTGGAGCCGTTATACTGACGAAGGCTGTCTTGCCTCATATGATGGAACAGGGGGGTGGTTATATTGCAGCCACAAGCAGTATCACTGGAAAATTCGGTTTTCCGTTGCGTTCTGCATATGCTGCATCAAAACATGCCACCCAGGGATTTTTTGAGACCCTTGGCATTGAGCTTGCCGATAGGAATATCTCTGTGACCATCGCCATGCCCGGAAGGGTGCAGACCAATATTTCACTGAACGCCCTTACCGGGGACGGGACACCGCATGGGAAGATGGATCCGGGACAGGCCACCGGGATCCCCGCAGATCTTTGTGCTAAAAAATACCTGGATGCCATCTATAAACGAAAGCCTGAAATCCTCATCGGAGGAAAGGAATTGATGATGGTACATATCCGCAGGTTCATTCCCTCCTTGTTTTACAGATTAGCCAGGAAAGTCAAATCAGAATGATGCAGAATTTTAGTATTTTTAAATCAAACCAATTATAAGTCCCATGGAAAGAAGAAAATTCATTAAGAAATCAAGTGTAATAACGGCCGGAGCCACTATCCTTCCCATAATACCGGGTACTGCACAGGCTGCCTCCAGAATAATCGGGGCCAACGAAAAAGTGACCGTTGGCGTGATCGGTGTAAATGGTATGGGCATGTCCGATCTAAGGACGTTCCTGAAGCAG
>DAOUVF010000114.1 GCA_030667765.1 Bacteroides sp. | reverse complement strand
AGCTCCTGGAGGCATTTGATGATCCGGAAAAACACGAACAGGAAAAGATATGGGCCTACCTGAAAGAGGGTTCATTCGAAAACGTTGATTCAACTGAATCCGGCATGTATTATAACATGGAAGTACCGGGCAATGAGGCATTGTTCGTTGACGGTGATACAGTGATTGTGTGGTACACCGGTAAATTCCTGGATGGCAGGGTATTTGACAGCAATATAGACGGAGAGGCATATTCTTTTACTTTACCAGGTTCGTATCTTATTGAGGGATGGAGGGAAGGCATTAAATTAATGCGGAACCAGGAAATGGGGACTTTTATCATTCCCTACTATCTTGGATATGGTCCGGAGGGTCGTTATGATAATTTCGGCCGCGTAGTGATCCCGCCCTATATGAGCCTTGTTTTCGAAATGGAGACTAAATTCGAGGAGTAAGGATCCGGGAATGATTCCCTTCCCTAACCGGAGAGTAAAAATACTGCTGGCCGTTTGTGGATGTCAGGAAGCTTTTTCTTCCATTCGCGGACGGTTTTTGTGTTTATGGTCTCAGTGGCCAGGCTGATATCTGCCGCAATGCACAGCAATGTATTATCCCTGCATGTGCCTGCAATATCCTCGAGCAGGCTCATATTGCGGTAAGGGGTTTCCATAAAAATCTGGGTCTCTCCAGTTTCCAGGGCAATTTTTTCAATTTTCCTTAGGCTGCCAACACGCAGGGGTTTCTTCACCGGCAGGTAACCATGAAAACGGAATGACTGGCCATTCATTCCGGAGGCCATCAATGCCATCAGGATGGAACAGGGACCTGCAAGCGGGATCACCCTGATGCCGTGGCGGTGTGCAAGCGCCACCAGTCCCGATCCCGGATCTGCTACAGCCGGGACGCCTGCCTCGGAAAGCAAGCCCGCATCATTGCCGGCAGTCAGTACCCCGAGCAATTCTTCCATGGCCTGGTCTTTTGTATGCTCGTTCAGCAGATAAAATGAAAGATCATCTATGGCCTTTGCCACGCCGGCTCTTTTAAGGTATCGCCTGGCGCTGCGCAGATCCTCCACAATAAAATGATCAAGCCGGTCAAGCAGTTCCAGTACATAAGCCGGGATAACATGATGAACAGGTGAATCACCCAGGGTGACGGGAATAAGGTAAAGTGTTCCGGCCATGATCAGATCATCTAAATCCCTGTAAATTTACATATTTAAAATTATTATTAATTTCGATCCTGTGAAGATCACCTTTCTAGGCACCGGTACATCACAGGGCGTTCCCGTCATCGCCTGTAAATGTGCTACCTGCCAGTCGGATGATCCCAGGGATAAAAGGCTGAGGGCGTCGGTCCTTGTAGAACACCAGGATACGGTTGTCATCATTGATACGGGACCGGATTTCAGGCAGCAGATGTTATCCGCCCGGGTGGATAGGCTGGATGCGGTGATATTTACCCATGAACACCGGGATCATATTGCGGGACTTGATGATATACGTGCCTTTAATTACCTGCAGGACCGGCCTATGGATGTATACGGTGAGGATAGAGTCCTGCGTGCACTTCAGCATACCTTTCCCTATATATTTGCCGAGAGAAAATACCCTGGTATCCCACAGGTAAATTTTCACCATATCGGGAATGAACCTTTCACTGTCGGGGGAATGGAAATCATCCCAGTGCGTGCGTATCATTACCGCTTGCCTGTTTTAGGTTACAGGATAGGTGATTTTACCTACATTACTGATGCTAATTTTATCGCCCCGGAGGAGGTGGAGAAGATAAGGGGGACAAGGTATTTTACCATATGTGCCCTGCGAAAGCGCAAACATATATCCCATTACAGCCTTTCAGAAGCCCTTGAAGTGATCAAACTGCTGAGTCCGGAACAGGCTTACCTTACACATGTGTCCCATTTGATGGGCTCCCATGCTGAGACAACGTCCGAATTACCCGGCAATGTATCATTTGCCTGGGATGGACTAAGTTTTGAGATCTGACCTGTGTTTACTGAAAAGAAAGGCAAACAGCAGTCCTGATACAAGAAAAACCATCCCGCCAAAAGTCAGGGCCGTCTGCAGGCTGGTTTGATCCGTCAGGTAACCCATGGCCGGTCCGACCAGCACAAAACAGATCCTGATGATGAAATTCCTCACAGAAAGAACGGTAGCACGCACCTCCGAAGAGGTGAGCCTGTGGATGTAATCTTTCAGCACGGGTGTGGCAAATCCCCTGACAATATAGAATAAAAACAGGATACTGATGGCCCAGATTGAGCTGAGTTGTCCCAGTGCAAGGTAAGCTGCAGGGATCATGATGGCCAGCAGCAGGACGGTAAGATTGGCACCAAGTCTTCGTTCAACCCTGTAGGCAAGCATGGCTGCAAAGCCCACGGTGAGATTCAACAATGTCCACATGATACCATATAAGGAAAGTGGAAGTTCTACAAATTTGAAATATGGCTGGGCGAACCAGGCCATGGTCAATGTGGCCGACCCAATAATGGCCGATAAAAATATATTGGTCCGGAGTTCCTTGTTGATGAACAGTGAATCCCTGACAACATTCAGAATTGTCCGGAAGTTGAAAACACCCAGGCGTTTATGTTTGCCGGGTTCCATCAGTGATATGGCAACTGGTATCGCTAAAAGGGCCACACCTGTCTGCACATAATAATTTGTACGCAGGCTGATCAATGCCAGTATTCCACCTGCAATACCGGCAGCGGCTTCTGCAACATTGCCGACGGATACCATGCGGCCTTCATATTTGATATAGTCCTTTTCCTTCTGATTATCCAGCAGTGAATCGTAAAGCAGGGCCGAATCAGCACCTGAAATGAAACTTTGTCCGAATCCAAGTACCAATTCTGCTATGAGGAAACCCATAAAACCATATGAGATGCTGTAAATGCCCATTCCAATCGTTCCCAGGATCACACCAAGGATGAGTGTCCTGCGCCTCCCTATCACATCAGCAAAATATCCCGACGGTATTTCCAGTGCTATAATTGAGACAGAATAAATGGCCTGCAATTCCATGATCTGGTGCATGTCCAGTCCATTGTCCTGGTAGAAGGGGACAATATAAGGCATGAAAAGCATGAACCACTTTGAGATCTTGATAAGATAGAGTTTCCATATATTGGACCTGGAGGTTCTTTTCATGCCGTTTGAAGAGTTACAAAAATACGATTTTCAGGCAATCATGCCAGGGATGTTATATAACTATCCGGGGAAACAAGTAATTTTGTGGTTATGACCATCATTGAAAAGATCCTTGCCAATCATAGCAGGGCAGTTACAGTAAAACCCGGGGATATCCTGGATGTGGAAATTGATGCCAGGGTGGCACGTGACTTCGGGGGTGCCAATGTAGTAAACAATATACGGGACAATGCACTGGGAATAGCTGACCCGGACAGGACTTTCTTTACATTTGATTGTAATCCAACGGGTTCAGATCAGAAGTATACTGCCAACCAGCAGTTTTGCAGGGTATTTGCCAGGGAATACGGTATCAAGGTTTACGATATTAACCGGGGGATAGGGACACACCTTCTGATAGAGGAAGGGCTGGTTTATCCAGGTGCAACTGCGGTTTCTACAGATTCCCATGCAAACATACTTGGGGCCATTGGTGCATTTGGACAGGGGATGGGGGACAAGGACATTGCGGCAGCCTGGAGCAAGGGAAGTATCTGGTTCAGGGTGCCTGAATCCGTCAAGCTGACCATCAACGGGAAGATACCGGAAAAAGTGAGTGCCAAGGATATAATACTTTGCCTGCTGGCCCGGTTTGGAGCAAATACGTTTTTAGGGAAATCCATAGAACTATACGGGGAAGAGATAGAAAACCTTTCCCTTGATAAACGGATGACCATTGCCTCCATGGCCACCGAGATGGGTGCTGTTACCATGTTGATCCCGCCGAACCAGGAAGTGATCAGGTACTGTGAGTCAAGGATTTGCCGAAAGATAGACCCTGTACTGGCAGATCCCGATGCTGTGTACTCGGAGGTAATCGAGTTGCAGGCAGGAGATTTTACCCCCATGGTGTCTCGCCCGGGGAAACCACATGATGCCATACCACTGGATGATGTTAGGGGCACCAGGATAGATTCCGTTTTCATTGGCAGTTGTACCAACGGCAGGATAGAGGATATGCGGGCTGTAGCCGGAGTGCTGGAAGATCATAAGGTGGCGGATGGTGTGGTACTGAAAATCGTTCCCTGCACAGACAGGGTCTGGAACATGTGCCTTGAGGAAGGGCTTATTGAAATATTCAAGGATGCCCGGGCCCTGGTTTCAAATCCGGGATGTGCCGGATGTGCGGCAGGGCAAGTGGGACAGAACGGGCCGGGGGAGGTATCGGTCAGTTCAGGGAACCGGAATTTTCCGGGGAAGCAGGGCCTGGGTGAGGTTTACCTGGCATCCCCTGAGGTTGCAGCAGCCAGTGCTGTTTCAGGTTTTATCACTTCTCCTGACCAGATCTCTGACCTTCCTGTGGAACGGAAACCCTTACCATCAACCACGGCCCGGAAACCCGGTCCCACGAAATCCTTAAAAAAAGACAGTCCGGTGGAATTTACCGGCCGTGTCTGGCTTATCAACCGGGATGATATCGATACGGACATGATATATCATAATCGGCATCTGGCTATTACCGATATCAAAGAAATGGGAAAACATGCCTTCGGGAACCTGGCGGGATTTGAATCATTCTCCAGCGAGGCCAATCAGGGGGATATTATATTTACAGGCAAGAATTTCGGGGCTGGAAGCTCCAGGCAACAGGCAGTAGATTGCTTTAAATCTCTTGGTGTGGGTTGTATTGTCGCTGCATCCTTTGGATCTATCTATGAACGGAATGCTATCAATGTAGCTTTTCCCATCCTTAGTTCAGGTAAGATAGATGAACTGGAATTGAAGACGGGGGACCAGGTAACCATTGATGTGGGTACCGGAAAAATTATTAATTTAAGCAAGCGGAAAAGCATTCATGCCAACCCGTTTTCAGATGTCCAGATGGAGATATATCAAAACGGGGGATTATTTTAATCATGGGAAAGACCTTTGTTGAAAAGATCTTTGATGCCCCCCGGGGGAACATCATTTTCAGGAAACCGGATATTGTCCTGTCACACGACAATACAGCGAGTATCCGGAAGACCTTTGAAAAAATGAATGGTGAAGACATAGCTGATCCTGATCAGCTGCTGATCGTCCTTGATCACAATGCCCCGCCTACCAATGCCAGGCTTGCCACAGATTACCAGGAGATCCGGGATTTTGCCAGGACCAAAGGCATCAACAGGTTCTATGATGCAGGCAGGGGTATTTGCCACCAGATCATGTCTAATCATGCCATGCCCGGTATGATCATTGTAGGAAGCGACAGCCATACCTGCACGGCCGGTGCTTTTAATGCCATGGCTGCCGGCATTGACCGGACAGAGACGGCCGGGATATGGAAAAGGGGAGAAACCTGGTTCATGGTCCCGGATTCCATGAAGATCAACCTGTCCGGACGGCTGCGGGAAGGCGTCTATGCCAAGGACCTGTCTTTATGGATCATCGGGCTTATTGGTTCAGCTGGTGCCAATTACAGGTCCATCGAATTTCATGGAGAGGGGGTAAAAGTCCTCGGTATATCCGAGCGCATGACCCTGGCCAATCTGGCTTCTGAGATGGGTGCCAAAAATGCTGTCTTTCCGCCGGATGAGGTTCTTAAGGCATTTTTTGGCAGTGTTGAGATAAATGTTGTGTGGGCTGATCCCGATGCACTATATGTTGAGGAAATTGATATTAACCTGTCCGAGGTAGTGCCGCTTGTAGCTGCTCCCCATCAGGTGGATCATATCAAAACAGTGGCCGAAGTGGGAGGGACCAGGGTACAGCAGGGACTGATAGGCACCTGTACAAATGGGAGGATAGAGGACCTGCGTGAGGCTGCTGCCATACTGAGGGGCAGACAGGTAGCGAAAGGATTCCAGCTGCTGGTAGTTCCTGCATCAAGAGATATATACCTTCAGGCCATTGAGGAAGGATTGATCACTACTTTTCTGGGAGCTGGAGCAAATGTGCTCAGTGCTTCCTGCGGACCCTGCCTTGGAACGGGACAGGGAATACCGGCTGATGGCTTCAGGGTCATATCCACAGCCAACCGCAATTTCAAAGGGCGAATGGGAAACAGGGAAGCGGAGATCTACCTGGCTTCCCCTGCGACAGTCGCATCCAGTGCCATTACCGGCGAAATAACCTCACATGTTGCTTATGGCCAAAAGCTTGGAAAATTCAGGCCGGACCAGAAGTTGGGGATTACCGGAATTGCAGCATCAGAGCCGAGGAGGATTAACGGTGTATGGAATTACGCAGATGTGGATAATCTGAATACCGACCAGATGATTGCCGGCAACTTGACCTATACCGTATCCAGCGCCGATCCCGAATCTATCCTGCCGCATTTGTTTGCAGGGTTTGATCCTGCTTTTGCAGCAAGGGTGGGGAAGGGGGATATCATCCTGGCGGGAGAGAATTTCGGCTGCGGTAGTTCCCGTGAACATCCGGCAGTGGGACTGGCTCATGCCGGTGTAAAGGCCGTGATCGTGAAATCGGTAAACAGGATCTTTTTCAGGTCAAGTGTGAACCAGGGACTGATACTTATCGTACAAGCGGATGTAGTCGAGAGTTACAGGTCCGGCGACAAAGTATCGGTAAGCCTGGAATCAGGCACGATTGAACTGAATGACAGGGTATTTCATTATCCACCCCTGCCTGGAAAATTGCTGGACATCATCAGGAAGAAGGGTCTGGTTAACTGGATAAAGGAGTCATAAGATATCTATCCATGAAAGAATCCAAGAGAATACTTGTGGTTGGAGCTGGTGCAATCGGTGGAACTACAGCTGCCATCCTGGCCCGCGAGCAATATGATATCTGGCTGCTTGCCAAATATCCGGAACTGGCTGAGAAGATCAGTAGTGAGGGGATTGATGTCAGTGGTTATTGCGGGGATTTTCGTATGAATGTTCCTGCAGTTGCCCGGGCAGCTGAACTTACCGGCAAGTTTGACTATGTATTCATGGCCACAAAGGCTAATGCACTGGTAAAAGTTGCCAGGGAAATATTGCCATTCATGCATGAACAATCAAGGATTGTTTCCTTGCAGAACGGGATCTCCGAAGAAGCCCTGGCCTCTGTCGTCGGCGGAATGCGTACGATAGGTTGCGATGTGGGCTGGGGAGCAACCATGATTGCCCCGGGAAAGGTTGAAATGACTTCAGGTGGAGAGTTTGTCGTGGGAAACTGGGAGCGGGACAAAGATGAAAAACTGGAGGAAGTTGCCGGGATCCTGCGGCATATTTTGCCGACTGAAACCAGCCATAAGATCCTCTCACATCTTTACTCCAAACTCATCATTAATTCATGTATTACAACCCTGGGTGCTGTCAGTGGCTTATTCCTGGGAGAGATGCTGGCCAAACGCTATATACGTAAAATTTTCATCGAGATTATCAGGGAAGCCATAATGGTGGCAGATGCCATGGAACTCAATGTAAAGCCATACGCCGGGAAACTGGATTATTATCAATTCCTGAGGTCAGGAGTGATGTCTTCTTTCAAACGGCACCTGACCATACGTGTCATAGGTTTTAAGTACCGGAAGCTGAAATCATCCAGCCTGCAGAGCCTTGAGCGGGGAAGAAAGACCGAAATTGATTTCTTCAATGGTTATATCTCCTTAAAGGGAAAAGAATATGGTGTGAGTACACCGGTGAACAGCAAACTGACCCGGATGGTACAGGAGATAGAGAACGGGAAGAGATCGATTTCAGTTAATTCCCTGGAGGAGATTTAATATTCATGTATTTTTGTATTTTTGCCAGCGTTTATGCTCCCGTAGCTCAGCTGGATAGAGCAACGGCCTTCTAAGCCGTAGGTCATGGGTTCGAATCCCGTCGGGAGTACTTTTGGGGGTGTTTTTTGAACACCCTTTTTTTATTGGCATTCCATCTGAAATCGTAGCCTGTAGAGATGCGATCAGGCTAAAGACAAATAATTATTCCAGGAGTTAATGGGGGTATAAAAAGAGGGATTGGCTACTAGGCCGATCGTGAAACTTCTTTATCCTTACAGATTTCGCTATCCGCACTAATTCTTGGAATAGAATCAATCTGATTTCCAAGTTTACATATATACCCACCAAAGACCCCTTTTTCCAGATGCTTACATTTTCCGCGACCAGAACTAAAACCACGTTCTGGGTACCGTATACATGCTGTAATGTTAACTACCATTATCGTT
>DAOUVF010000477.1 GCA_030667765.1 Bacteroides sp. | reverse complement strand
TGTAATATGGAAGAACACCCTTTTGCCTGTTCAGGGTTTCCAGATCCTGCTCAGTAAGGTACATGACGATTTCAAGGTAACTGAGATTTTCTTTTCCGCAGTCAATGCTAAATTCCTGGTGTATGCCTGGAATAAACAGGGTGAGCTCCTGAACCGGGATGCTTAAATCACCCTGGCTGATACTCCCGGCTCCATTTGTAAAGAGCAATATCCTCAGTTTCTTTTCTTCCGGCAGGAATTCATAAACATCTCCTCCCGCAAGTTCCATACAGAATGTCGCAAGCCCATTTATCTCACCTGGCAGTATAGATTTTCGAGCAATGCCTTTTTTAATAGCATCTTTCTCCTCTGTTTCACAGCTGACTTTGTTTATATTCATATTTACACTGTAAATGCGGTCTAACAACCTGTGCGCAGACCTGATTAATATATCCGGACTACCGGGAGTCATTATAGAAACGCTCGATTCATAACCACCTTTTAACCGTTCTTCATCGGTGGGCAGATAGGAAACATATTCATTGGCAATGGTTACAAGAACAGGATGATACTTATGATAAGGTTCCGTCATCTGTTCTCCTATCCTGTTAAAGATCTCTCCCTGGGTGGCAAGCAGGACCTGGTCATTTAGCCTGAGGGCATAAAGATTCAGACCAAGTTGTCCCTGCTGCTTCCATTCAGGGCGAACCATCCTGTGAACCCATGGTATACGGTATAGTCCCCAGAATTTATTCTGCAATTTTCTCCGCTCTTCAGGATTGGTCTCTTTATCGAATAGTTTTTCAACATGTATCATTTCTGCCTCAACCTCATCCCCGGAAAGAAATATGTTATCAATCAGGGGAATCTCCACAGGTTCATTGAAAAATTCAAGTCGGGTAAGGGGCTGCCAGTTCATGGACGAATAAGCCTGAATGATTTCATCTGCCAACCGGCAGCCATATTCTTTAGCAAATGCATGAGAATACTCCTTATTAAGCGGACGCAGGTCTCCACTCGGTCCCTGCCCGAACAGCGCAATCCCACCCAGCTGTTTCTCTAATTTCCTTTTCATATGGCCTGGAAAATCTGCAGAAACATCCCCATTTACAACCTTAGCAGAGACAATAACCGAATGAGCGGCAAACCGAGTGAAACTGCCCATCATTTCGCCCGTTTTCTTGCTGCGGATAAAAATAGTTTGCAGTTTGGAGTCAAGCTCTCCATCTGTAATATACTTCCGATCCTTCTCCAGGCATATTTCCGAATCCACGCCAAGATTTTCGACCCAGTCATGTATATGGCCGGTAGCATCCAGATAGTCATCATGGATGATGCAACCATCGTTGAACATGACTGTCCGGGAACCTATTCCATCGACATGTACCCTGCGGTTAATAAGGTATTTCTTACCATCCAATTGCAGATTCAGGGATGCTACTTCTACTTCAGACCTGCCGGCCCTGGCTTGTTTTACAGCTTCAAGGACAGCCCTCTGGTAAATGACCGTATCCAGTGGTGGTGTAGCATGCGAATGTGAGGGCAATATTACGATTCGCTCCTTTGTTAACCCTAATTCATTAATAAGCGGATTAACAAGCATATCCACTTCCTTAAAATCCAGTGTTACCTGATCCAGTGCAATAATGGTCCATGGACCCTCCTTATCTTCGCCATACATGGCTGTAACGAATATGAGATCCGCCAATTTCCTGATGCCTCCCGATCCAGGACGCCACCGGCCTTCAACCCGGTCAGAAATAGCAAATTTCTCCTCTCTGCGAAATTTGTCTTCATTGACGCTTGCCTGAAAATCCGGAACCGGGTCTTCAAAGATCCCTGCCTGGGTCAGATCCACCTTGCCAAAACCAATTTCTAAAACTTCTTCCTTTTTTTGTCCTGTACAACCGAGAATAACTGAGATAGTCAGGGCAAATATCAATTTAGCGTAATTCATCAATCGTTAGGTTTTATAAGCAAATATACATTATATTTCGCTTTGTTATCTTTATATGTCTTTCATTGAATTTGTATTCAATTTAATAAACATAAATTACCATCAATGAAACGAATAGATTTTTTAAAAACCATGGGGGTGGCAGGTATGGGTATGGCTATACCCGGATTGGCACATGGAATGACAGAAACAGAAACCCCGGATCTCCCTCCCCTGCTGGTTGATTCAAAAGGGAAACCTATACATTCGCGCTCAAAATGGAAGAAAGAGAGAGAGCAGATTAAAAAAAGATTGCTTGACTACCTGGGTGTTATGAATCCGAATCCTAAAACACCAGAGTTGAAAATACTGAAAGAAGAGAGGATCGATGGACTGGTGAGGCAATATGTGGAGTATGAAGGTGAGCCAGGGGTACTGGTACGTGGTTATCTTCTAATACCGGAAAATATAGACAAACCACTTCCGGGAGTGGTAGCCCTGCATTCTACCAGTGATAATCAGATGATACATATAGCAGGCATTCAGGAGGGAAGACTTGTCGCCTTTGGCTATAATCTGGCCAGGCAGGGATTTGTTGTTTTTTGTCCCCAGTGTTATTTATGGCATGAGAATGAGGGCCGGCACTGGGAACCCCAGGCAGCTCACTTCATAAAGAGCCA
>DAOUVF010000174.1 GCA_030667765.1 Bacteroides sp. | reverse complement strand
GGAGATCCTTACAAATGCATGAGTTCCGGGATGCTATCAATGCTGCTTTAACAGCAGGGATAACCCGGTTGGACAAGATATAATGCAATGGCATTTTGGCGATATTACTAATTCATTGATAACGATATATCCCGAAGAAATATCCGAAGAACGTGAGGAAGTGGCACTGAATACCAATGAGGTAATACCGGATTATCAATTCTACCTCAAAATGTATGCAGCTCATCAGGTGATGGATTTTGAAAGTCCAAAAGCTGACTGAGAAACCTTCTTGCAACCACCCCCTGAACCTTCCTTATAGCATATCTATGCCTCTCTTCCAACATTTTTTAATATTTTTACTGTTGGTGAAAACGGCATGTTAAAAAAGTCATGCCGGAAACCACGTGGTCATGCCGAATAAAAAAATTACTGTAAAACATTATTTAAACAAGCGGGCTAAACCCAGATTCTACCTGCAGGAAGAATATTACCCGGTTTATATCCAGCTGATCGTTGATGCCAAAAAGGCACAGATAAAAAGCAGGATAAGCCAGTATCTGGAACACTACCAGAGCGAAATCAGGACAATCCACCGTGATGAGGTGCAGCTTAAAAAATTAATCCTGTCCGGATTTTTCACTGATGATCTTTTTGAGAGAATCCTGCATGACAAGATTCACCCTGTTTTTTCACTGCTGAATGATGAGATCAGTGTGATCACCAATATCATAGAGCTCCAACATCCATTCGAGAATGAGCATTTTACATTAAACAATTTTTCATCCGATTATGAAAAACATGTAACCGAAATTACTGACATTCTCGACGAAAGTATCAAGGAATCCTACAGGATGAACCTTAACAGGATATTCCTGGATTCTATCGATAAAGAGGAAGAAAAAAAAATATTTACCATCGTCAATTTTTTCATCCATTATATCAACTGGGAGAATGCATTCAGTAATTTTTATGAAATCACCTACGAGGTAATCCCAAGTGAGCTTAAACTGGTTGAAAACTACCTGGACAAAAATTTATTATTATCCATAAAAGCATACCTGGCATATCATTCGAAGGCAAACATACTTAAAAGGTACATGGAAAAACAGGAGCAGGGAAAGATCTCCACACTCTCTTACCTTGACTGGATTACATATATAAAGGAATTTATCGTCAGGGAATTCACTAAATTATTAGGAGAGAAGAAAACCATTGAGTATGTTTCCTGTCTCGATTCCATCCTTGACAGAAAGATCCGAAAAGACAGGACTTCCTCTAAATCCTAATATATCTCCATCCTGTACCCTCGCATCTCCTTATCAAGGGTCTTTGCATTGGGACAAATCTTTTCCATGTTCTTCCAGAATTGCCTGCCATGATTCTTATGGAGTGTATGTGCCAGTTCATGCAGCAGGATATAATCGATCAGGTGATCAGGCAACCTCATCAGGTGAAGGCTTAAATTAATATTGTTTTTCTGCGAGCAGGAACCCCACCTGGTTTTATTATTCTTGATGATTACCCTGTTATAGGACAACTGGTGTTTTCTTGATAATTCATTCAACCGCACCGGCAGGTATTTCCTGGCTTCCTTTCTCCAGGCAGCCTGGATACCCCACCTTATCATTTCCTGGATCTCAGGGGACTGAATATCTGATTTTTCGGGTAATTGGACAAGGATCTTTTTATCCTTCAGGCTCACTTTTGGTATATCCCCTTCCATTCTTTCTACCTTAAGTTCATGCTCATGTGTACGGAAGCGGGTATCTTCATTGAATACTGTATATTGATCTTCAAGTTGGCGGATCTTATCCAATGTCCTATGGATCCATTTCTCTTTCTCTTCCAGAAATCGTTCCGCCCTGCTGAAACTTTCAAACACAGGCAGGGTCACCCTTAGCGGCTGGAAGGGCTTGGCCGAGATGCTGATCCTCCTTGTTCTTGTGCTCTTAATCATACTCACGTTGCCAAAATCCTTATGTTCAAAAATCTTTTCTGAAATTGGCATAATTAACCTCCTAGATTTAAACCCTTTCCATTATCGAAAGAATATAATATATTGATTATATTTACAAATTCTATCCGCAAATAAGAATAATTGTATCATTTTTTTTTAGTACTACTAAACCAACCTGGCATGAAACAAAGTAAGAAATTTATCTTATTGTTCCCTATATTTTGCCTGCTGGTTTTTACTTCCGGAAAGACCCAAAAAATCTGGACTCTTGAAGATTGTATTATATATGCTCTTGAGAATAACATTAACATCCAGCAGCAGATGCTGGCCACCGAGTATAATGATAATCTACTAAAACAATCGAAAATAAATCAACTGCCGAATTTAAATGCAGGGGTGAACCAGAATTTTCTATTTGGCAGATCCCTTGACGAAACCACCTACAGGTATACTGAAAATCAAAAAACCATTACCAGCAATGTAAATATTATGTCTTCTGTAACACTTTTCCAGGGACTGCAACAAAGACACACCATCCATCAGAATGAGTTCAACCTGCTGTCCAGTCTCCAGGACCTTGAAAAGCTCAAGAATGATATTTCCATGCTGCTGGCATCAGGTTACCTGCAGATCCTGTTTAATATGGAACTCTTGGAGGTTGCAGAAATACAGCATGAAACAACCCTCCAGCAGGTTGAGCGCACCTCAAAACTGGTCGATGCAGGCAGCCTTGCCCGTGGTTCCCTCCTTGAGATACAGTCACAGGCAGCCACCGAAGAACTGAATGTAATCGAAGCCGAAAATGCTCTGGAAATCTCCTACCTTACCCTGACACAAATGCTGGATCTCGATTCTGTCGGGGATTTTATGATTGAGATCCCGGAATTCGGTGATGTTGCCAGGGATCCGATACACCTTACAGTTGAAGCAGTATACCGGGAGGGTATAAACGTACTTCCCAGGATACGTAGTGCAGAGCTTCAGGTAGAAAGCGCCGAAAAAGGACTTAACATAGCCAAGGGAGGTCGCAGTCCAAGCCTGACACTGAGAGGTTCATATGCCACCGGATACTCAGACGCAAGGCAGCAATTGCTAGGTCTTGACCCCGAATTTAACCCTATCTGGGAAGATTATCCCTTCTGGGACCAGATGAAAGATAATCGAAATATTGCCCTTACCTTTGGATTGAACATCCCGATATTTAACAAGACGATGATCAGCACGAACATCAGCAATGCCAGACTAAACGTGCTGAATTATGAACTGACCCTGGAAACCACCAAGATGGACCTCTATAAAAGTATCCAGCAGGCCTATGCAGATGCCAAGGCAGCCCGCAGGGCTTACATGGCCACAGAAACTGCGCTGGTCTCAATGGAAGAATCATTCAAGTATACCGAGGAGAAGTATGAAGTGGGACTGGTAAACACAGTCGACTACAACATTGAGAAGACCCGTCTTACCAATACCCAATCCGACCTTCTCCAGGCCAAATATGACTACATATTCAAGATGAAGGTGCTGGATTTTTACAGGGGCGTACCCATCAGACTTTAAAGCAAAAAACATACTATACCAATAACCTATAAACAGAACAGAATAAATGAAAACCAAGAAATTATTACGGTATTCCCTTATTGCCGTTGTTGTCTTAATCGTGCTGGCGGTTGTTGGCAAGAAGGTTGGATGGTTTGGGAAAGAGGAAGTTATCGAGGTGGCAGTTGAAAAAGCAAAACGCAGGGATATCATCGAAACAATTACCGCTAACGGTAAAGTACAGCCTGAAACAGAAGTAATCATCAGTCCGGATGTTTCGGGTGAAATTGTCGATCTGAAAGTCAAAGAAGGCGATATGGTCAATTTAGGTCAATTGCTGGCCCGCATCAAACCGGAAGTTTACATTTCAGCCCGTGATCGTTCGCTGGCTTCGCTTAATTCATCCAAAGCCCGTTTCTCCCAGGCAGAAGCACAATACATCCAGAAGGAACTGGATTATAACCGGAATAAAAAACTCTGGGAACAACAGGCCATATCAGAATCTGTTTATGAAACGGCATTATCAGCCTACCATATTGCCAAGGCCGAGCTGGATGCAGCCAAATATTCAGTAAAAAGTGCTGAAGCTGCCCTGTCCGAATCCCAGGAAAATCTTATCAAAACATCAATTTATGCCCCGATGACCGGGACTATCTCCATGCTACTCGTCGAGAAAGGGGAGCGTGTGATAGGCGCACAAATGATGACCGGGACCGAAATGATGAGAATTGCCGATCTCGACAGAATGGAAGTCATGGTGGAGGTAAATGAGAATGATATTGTCAGTGTAAATATGGAGGATACTGCTATGATTGAGGTTGATGCCTTCCTGGGTCAGAAATTCAAGGGTATTGTGACAGAAATAGCCAATTCTGCCAAGACCACCGGATTGACAACTGACCAGGTAACCAATTTCGAGGTTAAGATCTTCCTCCTCCGAGAATCTTACCAGACACTGTATGATGAAGGCTATGTTAATCCCTTCCGCCCGGGGATGTCTGCGACCGTTGATATCATGACAAAAATTGAATCAGATGTTCTCTCTGTACCGATCCAGGCTGTTACTACCAGGTCTGATTCAAGTCTGGTAGAAGCATCCGAAGAAACAGAAGAAACAGAAGAAGTGAAAGATGATGAGGAAGAGGAGATGAATGAGATTGTATTTATGGTGAATGATGAGAGCAAGGCTGAGTTTGTCAAGGTAAAAACAGGTATCCAGGACAACAATTACATACAGATCCTGGAAGGTGTTGAGGAAGATGACGAGATAATAACAGCTCCATATAATGCCATTTCGAAAAAGCTGAAGGCCGATGCCGTGGTCGAAGTGGTTGACAAGAAAGATCTTTTCAAGAGCGATAAGAAGAAAAAGAAGTAGAACCATAACCGGAGGATAGACTGAAATGGCCCTTATCCTCAATTTAGATACTTCAACCCAGATCTGTTCAGTGGCCCTGGCCCTGGATGGGGAATTGCTTGGACTGAAGGAAAGCCACGAAGACAAATCACATGCCAGTCTCCTGGCAGTTTTCATCAGGAACATACTGGAAGAAAACGCAAAGGCAATTTCAGATCTTGATGCCGTAGCTGTCAGCAAGGGACCAGGGTCCTATACGGGTTTGCGGATCGGGGTATCAACAGCAAAGGGACTGGCTTATGCCTCCGGGATCTCATTGATCAGTATTGGTACTCTATCTTCCATGGCAACCGGTGTCATCCATGGCAATCAAATTGAAAATAAGGCATTATCTAAGGATAAATCCCTTTGTCTCTGCCCCATGATTGATGCCAGGCGAATGGAGGTATATACTGCTATTTTCCATCCTTCGGGGGAAATGATCGAACCAATCGCTGCAAAGATCATTCAGGAAGACAGTTTTAAGGATATTCTTGAACAAAACCGAGTGATTTTCTTTGGTAATGGCGCTGCCAAATGCAGGGACATCATACAGCATCCCAATGCCATCTTCCTGGAAGGGATCGAGACCTCTGCAAAATATATGGTCACGCTGGCAGAGTCAGCCTGGCAACAAAAATGTTTTGAGGACGTTGCTTATTTTGAACCCTTTTACCTGAAAGACTTTGTAGCCACCATACCAAAAAATAAGATAATTTAATAAACCCGGACCCTGTATCCCGCTTCTGCCAAGGGATATAGGTCAGGTACGGTATATGAAATACATCTTTTGCATATTCATATTTCTGCTGATCCACACATTCCAGGTCTTAGCCCAGCAACAGTCCAGGATACAAAGCACGGTGGATCTTGAGAATGTAACCGGACCCGGAATGGAGAAGAATAATTTTATCCCGGGTGAAAAAATGGTATTCCAGGTATATTACGGTCCCCTGAATGCGGGTAAAGTCGATACATACCTTACCGTGGATACCTTCAGGAACCGGCAGGTATATTATGCCGAAGCAGTGGTCCGGACAACAGGCCTGGCTGATAAATTGTACAAGATCCGTGATATGTATGGTGGTTATTTTGATCCCGAAACATTGCTCCCTCTGAAATCCATACGGGATATCAGTGAGGGGAATTATAAAAAACATAATATCGTCGAGTACAACCATGATAGTCTGAAAGCATACAGCAGTGAATCCGGGGAGCATGAAATCCCGGCCAATATCAGGGATATGGTATCAGTATTTTATTATGTCCGAACCATTGAATATGACACTATGAAATATGATGACATTATCCATATCAACACTTTCTTCGACGATGAGTTGTTCCCGTTTGACATGAGATTCAGGGGCAGGGAGACCATCAAGACAAGAGGGGGTACATTCAGCTGTATCAAGCTTGTACCATTTGTCGAACCCGGCAGGATCTTTAAAAAAGAAGATGATATGACGCTCTGGTTTTCTGACGATGCCAATCACGTACCTATACGTGGCAAATTTGACCTGATCGTGGGATCTGTCAAATGTGATCTGATTCAATACGATGGACTGAAATATTGAGGGTTTTACTATCTTTGATCAACGAATTCAAAATTCTTTCTTATGGCTACTACGGCAGATTTCAGAAACGGCCTTTGCATAGAATACAATAACGACTTATATACTATTGTCCAGTTCCAGCATGTAAAGCCAGGCAAAGGGCCTGCTTTTGTAAGGACCAAACT
>DAOUVF010000301.1 GCA_030667765.1 Bacteroides sp. | reverse complement strand
GTGAAATAAACAAACTGCAGACAGACTCAGATTTCCCATTGGATTTTCTACCGGTTGCAGGTATACGCAGTTCAGATGAAATCGACGGGATCAGTGATCTTGGATCCGCCGATGTCTTACTGATTTATGCAGCAGGCGGATGGATGGATACGTTTGAGACCCTGCATAGTTTGAATAAGGACATGATCTTCTTCTGCCGGCATAAATCCGGCCCGGTTTATTTATGGTATGAGATAATCAGCCCGCGCTTTCTCAGGCAGCATACAGATAATCTGGCTGTCAAAGGAGTAGATGAAATGGATGTGGTAATCGACAGCCAGGATGAAATTCGCTGGCGCTTGAGAGCATTATGTGGTTTAAAAAATACCCTGGATGCCGGAATCGTTGCAGTTGGTGGCCCCGGTGCATGGGCGCAGCCCGAAGGAGTGGTTCCGGGACTGGTCGAAAATAAATTCAGGTTCAATATACAAACACTGTCCTATGAGGAGCTGGGAAACCTTATCAGGGAAGCCCGCAAGGATAAGTCTGCAGTTGAACGGGCTGAGCAGCGGGCAGGGGATTATCTCCGTGATTCCGGCATCACATTGGAAACCGATCGCAAGTTTGTGGATAACGGATTTCTCCTGGATGAGATTTTCCGAAAGGTTATGGATAATGCGAACTGCCGGGCCATAACCATTAATGGTTGTATGGGGACTATCATGCCATTGGCTGAAACATCTGCCTGTCTGACACTGAGCTTGCTGAATGATGCCGGGTATCTCGCGTTCTGCGAATCGGATTTTGTGGTAATCCCCGCTGGCATATTACTGGCAAACATATCCGGGAAACCGGTGTTCCTGAATGATCCAACCTATCCTCATGACGGGATCATTACCCTGGCTCATTGCACTGCTCCCAGGCGCATGGACGGCCAGATGAAGGAACCGGCAAGGATACTGACCCACTTTGAATCAGACTACGGAGCGGCACCAAAGGTGGAAATGCATAAAGGACAGGTTGTTACAAATATCATTCCTGATTTTCAGGTCAATCATTACGTTGGATTAAAAGGAACCATTATTGATCATCCGTTCATGGATATCTGCCGCTCACAAATTGATATCAGCTATGATGTTGATAGTAATATACTGGCCAAACGCATGCCGGGATTTCACTGGATGACAGGATACGGGGATTATTTACGTGAGACAGGTTATGCATTAAAACGGATTGGGATTGAAATGGAACAAATATAGAATGATTTGACTCATTTGTCCGATATCCCTAATTCCTTGTTCAGTGTGTTAATTTTCTGTTCCAGTTTAGCTTTCTGTGCCGGATACTCCTGCCGGTTTTCCAAAGCGCCTTTCACACTGAAATAGAATTTGATCTTGGGTTCGGTGCCGGATGGCCGGATGGAAACCCTGGTGTTGTCTTCCGTGATAAACTGAAGCACATTGGATTTCGGCAGTTCAATAGGGCTTGTTTCACCAGTCCGTATATCCTGGGTTTTACTGCTCTGGTAATCATGGATCAGCACCACCCTGGAGCCGGCCAACTCAGCCGGAGGCGTTTCCCGGTAGTTCTGCATCATCTCTGCTATGAGTTCTGCACCCGATTTTCCTTTCTTGACGATGTAAGTCAATTCCTCCAGGTAGAGGCCGAATTCCAGGTAAATATCCAGTAGTAATTCATACAGGGTTTTACCCTGGCCCCTGGCCCAGGCAGCCGTTTCGGCAATTAAGGCGCAGGACATGACGGCATCCTTGTCGCGTACAAAATCCCCCGCTAAATATCCATAACTTTCTTCCGAGCCAATGATAAATTCCTTTTTGCCTTCCTGGCGCTGCATGATATCGGCAATGAATTTAAAGCCCGTCAGGACATCGAATATCTCAACCCCGTATTTTCTGGCAATGTCTGCCAGTAATTCCGTGGTAACGATGGTTTTGGCCACGTATTGCTTGCCGGTCAGTTTCCCGTTCTCCGACCATTTCCTGATCATGTAATAATAGAGCAATGATCCGGTCTGGTTCCCGTTCAGCAATATCAGCTTACCCTGGTCATCACGCACGGCAATCCCTACCCGGTCGGCATCAGGATCGGTAGCCATAACCAGTTTGGCCCCTGATTCTTCTGCTCTTTGCAAGGCCATCGCCAGGGCTGCAGTTTCCTCGGGATTGGGCGAATGCACGGTTGGGAAATCCCCGTTCACCTCATCCTGTTCAGGCACATTGATCACCTGGGTGAACCCGAATTTTTCCAGGGCCATGGGGACCAGTTTTACACCTGTTCCGTGAATGGGGGTGTAAACGATTTTCAGGTCATGTTGCTGCCGGATGGCTTCCGGGGAAAGGGACAGGGTCGCCAGTTTATCTATGTACAGATCATCAAATGATGCCCCGATGGTCTCGATTAATGCAGGATCACCATCGAATTTTATTTCATTGATGCTGGATATCTTGTTTACTTCGCTTATGATGTTTTTGTCATGTGGCGCGATGATCTGTCCGCCGGCATCCCAGTAAACCTTGTATCCATTGTATTCCTTGGGATTGTGGGATGCGGTGATGACAACGCCGGACTGGCATCCGAAATGTCGGATCGCAAAGGAGAGTTCAGGTGTCGGTTTCAACTCATCGAAAAGATAAGCCTTGATACCGTTGGCAGCGAAGATGCGGGCGGTTGTTTCTGCGAACAGGGGACTGTTATTGCGGCAGTCATACGCAATGGCGACCTTTATCTGTGGGAGGTCCTTGAAGCAGGCGAGGAGATAATTGCACAGGCCCTGGGTGGCCATGCCTACCGTATAGATGTTCATCCGGTTTGTGCCAACCCCCATGATGCCTCGCAATCCGCCGGTGCCAAACTCCAGGCTCCTGTAGAATGATTCAACCAGTTCATTCTCATCATAACTGAGCAGATACTGAATCTGCTCCCTGGTCTCCTCATCGATATTGCTTTCCAGCCAGGTACCTGCCTTTTTCCTTATTTCTATTAACAGGGCTTCTTTTTCCATCCAATGATTTATTAATCGGTTATTTCATCAAAATATTTCTTCAGGCTATCCTTCCAATGCGGTATACGTAAATCATATTCGCCCGTTATTTTTTCCTTGCTCATAACACTGTAACGGGGCCTCTTTGCTCTGGTGACATAGTCTTTTGATTCGACCGGGAGGATCTCGCACCCTGTTCCGGCGAAATCTATGATGGCTGTGGCAAATTCATACCAGCTGCACATTCCCTGGTTTGAATAGTGGTATATATCATACCTGGGTGAATTTTCCTGTTCAATCTCAATCCGGATCATTTCCAGGATGGCCATGGCCAGGTCATGTGCATAGGTGGGACAGCCGGTCTGGTCAAATACCACATTCAGCTGTTCCCTTTCTCCTGACAGCCTGAGTATTGTCTTGACAAAATTGTTTCCGAATGAGGAATACAGCCAGGATGTGCGAACTATGATCCCTGTGCCTGCTTTTTGCAGGGCCTGTTCCCCCTGCAGCTTGCTCTTCCCGTAAACAGTTTGGGGATTTACCGGGTCATCTTCTATGTACGGGTGGTTTTTCTCACCATTAAAGATATAATCTGTGGATATATGGATCAGCTGCATCCCGCGTTCAGCAGAGATCGTTGCCAGGGATTCCGTGGCATCTGCATTTAGCAGGTATGCCATATCTTCATCATCCTCAGCCTTATCCACCGCAGTGTAGCCGGCACAATTAACAAGGAATTTCACCGGGTTGTTGTCAAGAAAGCTTCGGATATCACCGGGGAGGGTAATATCCAGTTCTTCCAGGTCAGTGAAGTTAAATGACATCTCCGGGAATTTGCCGGAGATCCGCTGGATCTCGCTGCCAAGCTGTCCTTTGCAACCAGTGATCAGTACATGGGTCATCAGTATTGAAAATTCATGGTTGCCTCTTGCAGGGATGGCATGGCAAGATCCCGTCCGGAGAGGATCCTGTCTTCCGGTTCTACCTTCCAGTCTATCCCGATCTCCGGATCATCATATCGGATCCCGGTCTCGAAATCAGGTGCATAAAATTCATCACATTTATACAGTACTACGGCGGCATCACTCAAGACCGAAAATCCGTGCCCAAAACCTTTGGGTATGAGCATCTGCAGTTTGTTCTCTGCAGAAAGCTCAACGCCTTTCCATTGCAGGAATGTGGGAGAATCTTTTCGCAGATCTACGGCAACATCCCAGATGCTGCCCTCGAGGACCCTGACAAACTTGGTCTGTGCCTTGGGTTCAAGCTGGTAATGGAGTCCACGGACCACACCATACAGCGATTTGGATTGGTTATCCTGGATGAAATGGAATGGATACCCCGCTTTATCCAGGTCAGACTCGTTGAAGCTTTCAAAGAAATACCCCCGTTCATCCTCGAATATTTTGGGTTTAATCACCAACAATCCGGCTATCCCAGTTTTCCTGATTTC
>DAOUVF010000337.1 GCA_030667765.1 Bacteroides sp. | reverse complement strand
TGAGACAGGATCCTGTATATAATATTGCTGCTATGCATGGTACCCATCCACATATCCCGGTTTCATCCAGTCCAGGCCCTTATGCTGATAATACGGAGTGAGGGCCATTCGCATTTCTGCCATTTCATCGGCTGGCAGTGGCTCAAAATTCTTAATGATCTCAATATTCGACTTCAGTACATCAAGACTGTCAATGCCAATTACCGCTGTGGAAATATTTTCAATACTGAGGGCATACCGGATCAGTTTTTCGGGATCCAGGTTATCAATGGTATCCATTGGCCGGATCACTTTCATGGCAATTATCCCAAGGCCATTCTCAGCCGCTGTAGGAATAGCCCGCTTTTCCGGATCACCTTCCCATTGAGTCCAGTGGTTCATGGCGATGATCATGGTCTCAAAATCATAGGACCCGGCTGCATATGCCATTCCTTCGGCAGATCTGTGCCCGGTAAAACCAATATGGCGGATAACACCCTCGCTATTATATTTATGAAGCACTTCGAGAAGGCCGCCAGTTGCGCCTATATCTTTGGCATCTTCGACTGATTCAATGGAATGTACCTGGTAAAGATCAATATAATCAGTTTGCAATCTTGTCAAGCTGTTCTCTATGGTCTGTTTCACCAGCTCCGGATCCCTGTCACTTACTTTAGAAGCCAGAAAGACTTCTTTTCTCCTGTCCTTCAAAATTTCCCCCAGGAGTTCCTCACTATAATGTTCAGCATCTTGCTGCTTGTAAATGGCAGCCGTATCCCAGTAAAATAATCCATGGTCCAGTCCGTAAGTTAAAATTTCCAGTCTGACATCATCACTTTCGGCACTCATGAAACGGCTCCCTGTACCGATCGTCAAAAGGGGGACCTTTATGCCGGTCTTTCCCAGCATCCTGGTTGGCAATCCCCTTGCATTGAAGGGACTCTTTTCTGAGCTGCACATCCAGGTTGATGGCAGAGAGACTGCAGCTCCTGCAATCGCTGAGTTTTTCAGAAATCTTCTGCGAGTAATTTTATTCAGTTTCATATCGTGATATAGTTAGAACATTATGTTATTCAGGCTTACTCAATTCCAGTAGTTCGATCATGGTAGCCAAGCCAGATGTTGCATCCACATACCTGTATCTTCCCCAATCACCACCACCACTTTGAATTACCCGCATATCCCTTGATTCAAAGAAATCCACGTGATCTTCCAGGTCTTTGATGAAAAATCCGAAATGGTGAATGCCTTCACCTTTTGTATCAAGGAAATCCTGCCAGGCACTGGGACCTCCGACCGGTTCAAAGAATTCGAGGGTAATATTCTCTAATTTTATAAATGCCATTTTGGCCTTCCCCTCGGTGGGTTTGCCCATATACATAGGGCTGACGCCGAGTCTGACCGCGGGTGGTTCAATACCGAATAATTCCGCATAAGTCTCTGTGGTTTTTTCGATGTCATTGACAACAATAGCAACATGTGCAACAGTCTTCGTTCCAAGCTCATAATTTGAGTGGGTACCCGAAGTTTCAATATCCGCTGAAACCGCTATCATCATTATGATCGGGATAAATAATAATAGGCTATTTTTATTCATTTGAATATTGGTTTAATATATGCTGGACAGTACCTAGTAGCCCATGTTTTGCGTTAGATTTGGATTCTTCCTTATCTCCCCTAGCGGTATGGGGTACAGATTGTGTATTAGTTCCACATTTTGAGCCCTTATAAGATCCTGCGGAGTAGGGCTTGCAACGGTAGCTCTGGCCTGGAATGTTTCGACCAGGTTGCCCCATCTCCGCAAATCAAACAGCCTTTTTCCCTCAAAACATAGTTCCCATCTTCTTTCCTGCCGGATGGCGAGGCGGAACCCATCCTGGTCATTCGGATAGGGATTGCCATCCAGATCATATACATCGGGCCACTCGCCGAGTCTGGCACGTCTTCTTACCCTGTTGAATGCTTCAATCGATGCAGCATCGGGCCCCGACACTTCATTTATTGCTTCTGCATAAATCAACAGCACCTCCGAAAACCGGAAGAGGGGATAGTTTGTCGACGATGCATTCCCGCCGGGTGGAAAAGTATATTTTTCTTCTTCAGGAAGGTATTTGCCAACATGAGGAATGGCCATGCCAGGCCACCAGTAACCTGCATTGCTCTCATCCAGTGGTTGTTCCTCTTCCAGCGGATCGATGACATAATCGAGATTGGTAACATCGCGACGCTGATCACCAGGTTCAAACGAGGATGTTAGCTCCACTTCCCCGACAAAGGAAGAATATCCCCCTTCCCCATTTGCCATTCTGGGACCATAATACAGTTTGGTCTCGAACCAGAGGGAATTTTCCAGACAGTTTACAAAGAAAATATGCTCTTCATTGTTCTCCAGTTGATCAAAATCGTCATCATGAGCCGGGAAGACATCCCTGTAATTGGCTCTCAGATCATAATGCCCCTCGGTTATGCATTTATTTGCCCATGTAGCGGCCTGGTTCCAGTTGGATGGATCACCCTGCACCATGGTACCTGTTTTTGAATCCAGCCAGAATCCTGCCCGGGTCAGATAAACCTTGGAAAGGAATGCTTGGGCAGCACCCCGGGTGGCACGCCCTTTCTCTGTAATTTCTCTATCCCAAAGATCCTGTTCGGCCAATATCAACTCGTCAATAATGAAACCATATATGACTTCAATATCTATTCTTTTCATATCTGAGTCACCTACAGGATCTCTGACGTAGGAATCGCCATGGAATACCACATCCCCAAAAAGCCGGACCAGGTTAAAATAGTTCTGTGCCCTCAGGAAACGGGCTTCAGCAACAATCCGCTTTTTAAGTCCAGGTGAATCAAATAAATTGACGGGCATTTGAGCTACATTTTCAATGACATTTCCTGCCCTGTTGATAATCCTGTATGCATTCCACCATACCTTGTAAAAATCCTCATATTCAGGATCGAATTTAAACCGGTCCAGTTCTTTTCGTGCAGCAAAACCACCGAAGCCATCTCCCATATCATCCGATCCGAGCTCGCACAGGTTGGACCAGGATTTAAGATAATATCTTTGAGCTCCTGCATATTGACCCGCATAAGCCCCGGTGAGTGCTGCAAGGGCATCTTCCTGGGTTTCAAAGAAAGATTCAGGATTGAGGATACCGGGTGGAATTTCATCCAGTTCCTTGCATCCGTTCATAACATAAAATCCCAGCATGATAAGTAAAACTCCTTTAATAAATCGAAATATGATATGAGCTTTCACGAGTTTATACTTTTGATAAACCAATAGGCGGCCTGCGTCAAGCTTGAAAATCCGGGTTATTTAAGTATTCTTTTGTTTATCACTCCTTCATTTGTCTGCAATTGCAGGATATATATGCCCGGGGAAAATCCTCCCACCTCCAGTGTTGTATTGTTTATACTTGCAGGAAATGCTGATGTCCGTCCCAGTGCATCGATCAGATATATTCTCTGAATTTGTATATTATCCGGCAATTCCAGATGTATCTCCTGATTGAAGGGAATTGGGTATACCTTAATATCAGCTTTCAGCCAATCGCTGATGCGGGTTATTTTATTCACTTCAAATTCTTCCATGGCATCCATCAACATGGCATATGCCAGGCTAATTTCGGACTGGCTTGCATTTTCATCATCGAGTACGGCCTGGGCTGAATCAATGACTGTTTTGAATTCCCCTTTTGATCCCTCCGGATACTCACCCACACCCGTCCCTTCTACAGCAGCATCATGCAGGGCATTGGCCGAATTCACCAGGTCTGCCAGTTCAATTTTGGCAACCACCAATTCCTCCGCATCGATTACCACCTCGGTATAACTGTTCCAGGCATTGCTGGAATTCCCGCTGCCCGTTATCTTTACATACCGGCCAAAGGATTCCGTGATATCAATGGATTCCAGTCCCGCTGTTGTCCCACTGCTGCTGCCATTAAAAACCTCCCTCCAGTTTTCATCGTCATTGCTAGTCTCAATCTTGAAATGTGAAGCCCTTAAATCTCCATAGTAGAAAGCCATTTCCATATCAGAAATG
>DAOUVF010000221.1 GCA_030667765.1 Bacteroides sp. | reverse complement strand
TGGGAAAGGATATGGATTTATGCATTCCGATGATCCGGGTGACCCGGTAGAAGAAATAGATCCTGAAACCTGTATACCCTTCGCGGGGGATACAAGCTTTCATGACTGGAACAAGGTCAAGGTTATGATGGAAGATTCTGTTCTGAGCATGCTTGTCAATGGAGGAGTGTACCATGCCATTGGCCTGGATACTGTAACCATGATTGAATTCTATACCGGCAATCGGCTGGATACCATAGATTCCATCCCGCCTGAAGTTCTGGACCTGCTATTTACAGCTGGACAGATTGGTATCGGATCTGCAAATGATAGGGTATACTTTGATAATGTTGATGCAGGCTGGGTCACTGTTGAAGGAGAGTTCAGCGATGTTGAATTCCTCGGTGATGCAGGCAACTATACGGAAGTAAATCCCTGGTTATGGGGTGTTACTGAAGACAGTGGTGATACCAGGTATGGAATTACGGCTCCCAAAGAATCCGGTGGAAATCGTATGAGTATCCTGAATGGCAACGGCTATGACCATGATTGGTTCATTGAAGCGGAAGCAAAGTTGTTCAAGAGAGCCAGTGGAGCACCGGACGCATCATTGTTCGAAGATGCCGTACTTTTCTTCTCCTATCAGGATGAGGATAACTGGGCTCAGGCCATGTATTTCAATCATCCGGGAATTGGCGTCACGGGTGATCCCAAAGGACAGGGTGATGCATATGGTATTTCCGGTATACGGTTTGTTTTCGAGGGACAGGCCTACCGGTTGGATAAAACGGATGATCCGGGCGATCCGGTCGAGGAAATACCTGCGGAAAGATGTATTCCGTATGTGGATGACGGAAGTTTTGACGATTGGAACAACATCCGGCTGGAACGTGAGGGTACAATTCTAACCATGCTTGTAAATGGAGAAGAATACTGGGCACTAGATGTGGATACATTAACAATGGCTCAGATATATGGCGGAGATGTAGCAAGCTGGCAATTCAGCCACTGGGAAGAGGTGCCACAGGGAGCCAAAGACATGTTACTGGGAGCAGGACAAATCGGTGTGGGTTCTTCCAACGATAAAGTCCTTTTTGATGATGTAAACGCAGGATACATTGAAGTTACAGGCCTGTTCAGTGATGTTGAGATCCTTGGCGAAGCAGGAAATTATTCTGAGATAAATCCATGGTTGTGGGGAGTTATAGAGGACAGTGGTGATACCAGGTATGGTATTACGGCTCCCAAAGAATCAGGTGGGAATCGTATGAGTATCGTGAAAGATGCAACCTATGACAATGATTGGTTCATTCAAGCAGAGGCCAAGTTGTTCAAGAGAGCTTCCGGAGCTCCTGATGCCTCCATGTTTGAAGATGCCGTATTGTATTTCTCATATATGGATGAAGATAATTGGGCTCAGGCCATGTACTTCAATCACCCGGGAATTGGCGTTACGGGCGATCCCAAAGGACAGGGTGATGCATTTGGTATTTCCGGTATCCGGTTTGAATTCGAAGGACAGGCATACCGTCTTGATAAAACGGATGATCCGGGAGACCCGGTTGAAGAAATACCACCTGAGAGATGTATTCCATACGTAGATGACACCAGCTTCGACGACTGGAACATCATCCGGCTGGTTCGCGAGGGTACAATTTTAAGGATGATAGTGAACGGAGAGGAGTATTGGGCACTTGACGTGGATACCTTAACTCAGGCGCAGATATATGGCGGAGATGTTGCAAGCTGGCAGTTCAGCCACTGGGAAGCAGTTCCACAGGGGGCCAAAGATATGTTGCTGGGTGCCGGAAAAATCGGTATCGGTTCTTCCAATGACAAGGTATACTTCGACAATGTAAATGCCGGTCTTTACACATCTGTTGAGGATATAAGTGGTTCTGGCATGCCAGATGTTTTGATCTATCCTAATCCAGCTAGCGATATGTTTACCATTGGAGAGATTGATCACATACAGCGGATCGAGATGTATAATCTCAGCGGTCAGCAGGTAATGGAGATGAGAACAAATGGAGAACACTCTGTTACAATTAATGCCAGCCAGTTTGAGAGTGGTATGTATTTCATACAGTTACATTCAGATAAAGGAAATGTGGCTGTAGGGAAAATTATGATTAAGTAGACAGAGACCAGTCTCACAGTACTTTGAATAAATACATCCTCCCTCCTCCTATGGTGGATGTATATATCACTGGAGCCTTCCCTGCGGAAGGCTCCAGTTGATATAACCAATGCGATAAATTGTTTCATGGGAACAGTGAAAAGTATTTATCGATTCCGCTTTAGAAATGTCCTTTTCACATCGTTCCATTGAAGAAAACTGAAACATCAAGCCCATGAAGATCTTTCTGAAATTAATCCTTGCCAGTCTTCTTTTACTTATAGGTATACAGTCATTTCCCCAGGAGTCAAATGTCAAATCAAATGCGGATGGGAAAGATTGGTCACTGTTAAAACATACCTGGGAAGCAAAATGGATAACCCACCCCACAGCATCCACATTGGATTATGGTGTGTTCCTGTTCCGGCGTTCATTTGACCTTGAAGATAAGCCGGATAAATATATCATATATGTTTCCGGTGATAACCGTTACCGGCTATATGTTAACGGGCAGAAGGTATGTGACGGGCCCGCCAGGGGAAATTTATTACACTTGCGCTATGAAACAATTGATATAGCCCCATATCTGCTGAAGGGTAAGAATATTGTTGCTGCAGAGGTGGTAAATTTTGGAGAATACCGCCATGCAGAACAGCATTCCTCCCAGACTGCATTTATTCTTCAAAGTGATTCTACAAACAAAAAAATTATAAATACGGGTGATTCGAAATGGAAGGTCACCAAAAACCTGGCTTATGACTTTATACCCATAACAAGCGACTCAGTGGGAGGGTATTATGCAGCGGGGCCCACAGATCAATTTGTTGCTTCTCAACACCCCTGGGGATGGAAGAAGATCAATTTTGACGATGGTGACTGGTTAAAACCCAAAACAGCTCGTACAGAAGCTGCAGTAGGCCGTAATTTTTTATTTGGAGCCTCCTGGTTTCTTGTACCGCGGAATATCCCCATGATGGAAGAAAAAGAGGTCAGGCTTAAAGAGGTCATCCGGACTGAAGGGATCCAGTCAAACGATGGCTTCCTGAGGAATGAAAAGGCCCTGACCATTCCCCCGAATACCAAAGCATCAATATTGATTGACCAGACCTGGTTAACCCTGGGTTACCCCAATCTTATCACCAGTGGTGGCAAAGGAAGTGAAATCAAAATCACCTATGCGGAATCTCTGTTTGGAACTGTGGACCCGGAAAACCTGCATACAGATGACCATTTCAATGCAAGACTGGTGAAAGGAAACAGGAACGAGACTGAAGGGAAGCATATCTTTGGCTATTATGATCTGATTTATCCAGATGGCGGCAATAAGAGGCATTTCATCACCCTTTGGTACAGAACCTACAGATTTATCCAGTTTGACATCGAAACAGCGGATGAAGCCTTGAGCCTTGATAATTTTTACGGGATTTTCTGGGCCTATCCATTCGAGGAAAATGCATCCTTTGAATCAGACGATCCCATCCTCTCGAAAATCTGGGAAGCGGCCTGGAGGACACAGCGTTTAAACAGCACCGAAACATATGCAGATTGTCCATATTATGAACAACTGCAATACATTGGTGATACACGCATACAGGCTTTGATCACCTATTATGTATCCGGCGACGACAGGCTGGCTCGGAATGCCATCGAACAATTTGATCATTCCCGGATCCCTGAAGGATTAACCTTAAGCCGCTATCCTTCCTATGTATACCAGGTTATTCCAACCTATTCCCTGATCTGGATAGCCATGATATACGATTATTATGTATACAGGAATGATATGGATTTTGTGGGCAAATTCCAGCCGGGAATGATTTCTGTCCTGGAATGGTTCGAAAAGAGGATAGGGAAAAACGGTTTACTGGGTAACCTGGAGTGGTGGAATTTTACAGACTGGGCCCCGGAATACAATAATGGCGTCCCACCCGGTGCCGAATACGGACACAGTGCCTCTATCAGTTTACAGTATGTCTATGCTTTGAAATTCGCCAGTGAATTATTTAACAGCCTGGGTAATAAGGGACTCGCCGTAAAATATGATCAAATGGCAAGCGACATGATCCAGGCGGTCTATACTCATTGCTATGATGAATCAAGGGGCATGTTTGCCGAAACCCCGGATAAAAAGATCTTTTCACAACATACCAATATCTTCGCCATCCTTACTGATGCCCTGGAAAAAAATGAACAGAAGGACCTGATGCGAAAGGTGCTGGAACAAAAGGACCTGATCCAGGCTACCGTCTATTTCAGGTTTTATCTTTTCAGGGCATTGCAAAAAACAGGTATGGGAGATGAATACCTTAACCAAATAGAACCTTGGAATATCATGCTTGACCTTGGGCTCACGACTTTTGCTGAAAGGGAATTTGACATGCGCTCCGATTGCCATGCCTGGAGTGCCAGTCCATGTTTTGACCTGTTGCATACAGTAACAGGAATCTACCCGGCAGAACCAGGGTTTAAATCAGTGGTGATCGAACCGAATCCCGGGAAACTGAATTTTATTAAAGCATCCATGCCCCATCCGGAAGGGGATATCAAAGTCGATCTGAAAAGAAAAGGAAAAAAAGGCATATCCGGATCGGTAAGCCTGCCAGGGAACCTGTCGGGGGTATTTATCTGGAATAATGAGAAAACAGTACTGCTTGGCGGGAGTCAGGAAATATTGTATAAATAGAAGGAGTAGAGCATGAAATATTTTTTCAAGGTCCGGTATGTTTTAATTTTTACCAGCCTGTTTGTTGTTGCTTCCATTGTGCAGGCGCAGCTGCCAGATAAAGAGGAAGTATTGCAGACCATGGTAAGGGTGAATGACCATTGGATAAATGGCCATATTGATCCAGGAGACTGGGAATGGAACAGGGCTGCTTATTTCACGGGCAATATGGCCCTGTACCATACCTGGCCCGATCAGAAATACCTTTATTACGCTGCTGTCTGGGCTGAGAATAATAACTGGGCACTGAAAGGCGGTCCCAGTACACGACATGCAGATAATCAATGCATTGGCCAAACGTATCTGGACCTGTATAGGATCGAGGAGGAAGCGGCAAAAATTAAGGATATCCAGGAAAGTGTTGCAAACATGGTAAACAGCACCAAGAAGGATGACTGGTACTGGATCGATGCATTTTTTATGGCCATGCCCGTTTTTGCACGATTGGGTGTACTGAATGAAGATGACCGGTATTTCCAGAAAATGTACGATCTGTATGAAGATACGAAGGTTCGCAGGGGAATGTACAATGGGGTATCGGGACTCTGGTACAGGGATGAGAACTTTGATCCGCCCTTTCAGACGCCCAATGGAAAAGATTGTTTTTGGTCCCGGGGCAACGGCTGGGTATTCGGGGCACATGCAAAAACCTTACAGCATCTACCAGCAGAAGATCCCCACCGGGCAGAATATATCTCAACTTTCCAGACCATGGCAGCAGCCTTGAAGGAGGTACAGCGATCGGATGGTTTCT
>DAOUVF010000038.1 GCA_030667765.1 Bacteroides sp. | reverse complement strand
TTTAGCGTTATGTCGTTCGTTGTGTCATCTGCCAAGCACCCAGACGGATATTCACCAACCAGACCATAACGGTTTCGCACCATTCTTTCCCGACAAGAATCAGGGAACCGGACCTCACTCCTATTCTCGGCCTGCAGGATGTAATTAGCGTTTATTGGAATTGGTGTTATCAATAACTTAATTTATGAATAGAACATATATTCTACTGCCTTTTGCGGTATAGTACTCTATTTTAATGACAATACTGTCATTTAAGATTGAAAATATCAATTCTTACTAATGGAAAGATATGGAAAGTCTATTTAAATAGATAACAAATAAAATATTCACTTGGCATCATACAGCTTCGCCACGTCACTCCCAATAAGAATTATTTTCAATCAGGAGAGTGATAATGAAAATTACAAAAAATAATACTCTCATACAATAATTATGATTTTCTGCCACTCCCAAAATTAGCTAAAAGAGGGCCTATCATATAGAATTGTATCATAATGGCAGCCGTGGCCCCCTGGACATAAACAGAAACCATTCCGTTGCTGATCCCGCTTTTCCTGACCGAGTCCTTCACCTGCCTCGTAATGTCATAGAGGCCGTTGTGGTGGTGTGTGCTGATTTGTATTATATCCTGCATTTTGAATTCTAAGATTCTAAGGGTAAATTTAAAAAACTTATAGATAGGGTCAGATGATACAAACAGAATATGAATGGCTGTCGCAGGAAAATAAACGGATTTATGCTCAGTCCTGGCTGCCGGATGATCAACTGAAGGGGATCATCTGCCTCATCCATGGACTGGGAGAACATTCCGGCCGCTATGCCAGGTGGGCAGGACTTTTTGTGCAGGCAGGCTATGGCATGCTGGCCCCGGATCTTCCGGGACATGGACGGACAGAAGGCAGGAAAGCATACGTCCAAAGTTACCAGGTCCTGCTCGACCAGGTTGACCTGGTCCTTCAACAGGCAGAGAAACTGTTCCCTGGAGTTCCCCGGATCCTGTACGGGCATAGCATGGGCGGGAATATTGTCATCAATTATGCCATTTCCAGGGACTCCCCTATCAAGGCCCTTATCGCATCCTCACCTTGGCTCCGGCTGACTTTCAAGGTAAGCCCGGTGGAATTATTCTTCGGGAAGCTCATGAACCGCCTGATGCCCCGGGTCAGGTTTAAAAGAAAGGGGACAAAGGCCGAGAACCTGAGCCATAACCCCGAACACTGGGCAGATGTCCGGTCCGATCCGCTGAACCATGGCATGGTCACCGGGAGATATTTCTGGATCATTCACCAGCAGGGTGAATACGCCCTGGAAAATGCGAACAGGATCAACAAACCTTTCCTGCTGATGCATGGCGGTGACGATAAGATCACCTCTCCAAAGGCAAGCGGGGAGCTTGTGGCTGGTTACGGTGACCGGACCAGTTTTAAGATATGGGAAGGATTGTATCATGAGTTGCACTGGGAATTTGAATATAAAAAGGTTGGGGAATTTGTAATTGACTGGATAGATAGCCTGTAAAATATGGAATTCAGAACTGAAGTAAATATTCCCCCTTCGGAAAACAGGATCTCCCATGAATCCGATATCCTTTTCATGGGTTCCTGTTTTACGGAGTACATTGGTTCCATGATGCAGGAACTCCGGTTCCGGGTGGATTTGAATCCCTTTGGCATTAATTACAATCCATCCAGCCTTTCCAGGAATCTATGGGCCCTGCTGAATGGTAAGCAGTATACAATAAAAGACCTGCATGAGGCCAATGGGAAATGGTTCAGTTTTGATCATCACAGCCAGTTCTCAGCCGGAGACTCCGATGCCTGCCTGAAAAATATCAACGAAAGAATCCAATTCTCGGGGGATCGCCTGTCAGGCACAGACTTTCTTTTACTCACATGGGGTACGGCCTGGGTATATGTACTGAAGGAGTCTGCCACCGTTGTTTCAAACTGTCACAAGCTGCCATCTGATAAATTCAGCCGCCATCTGCTGAGTGTAAACCAGGTCGTGGATACCTATACCAAGCTTTTCGCTGGACTAAGATCCAGGATCCCGGAGATGAAGATCATCCTCACCGTCAGTCCGGTCAGACACTGGAAGGATGGCCCTGTACTGAATACCGTCAGCAAATCCACCCTCCTGCTGGCAGCCCACAGGCTTACCGAAATGTTTTCCTATTGTGAGTATTTCCCCGCTTATGAAATTGCCATGGACGACCTGCGGGATTACCGCTTTTACGGTAGTGACCTGGTTCATCCGAACCAGCAAATGATCCGGTATATCTGGGAAAAATTCTCAGCTGCCTATTTCGATGAAATGACCATAAAGCTCATGGGAGAGATAGGGAAACTTACCGCAGCACGGAACCACAGGCCCTTTGATCCGGCATCAGCACAATACAGGCAGTTTTGTAAAAAACAGCTGGAAAAAGCACAGCGCCTGGAGAAGGATCATCCCGGTCTTGATCTCAGTGAACTGGCAAGTTTCTTCAGTGAACCGTTTAATAATTCATAATTAATATTCAATAAGGAACATTTCCTCAAAGATTTGTTATTGGTATCAGGATATGAGAAAATTGATTCACGTTTTATTCATTGCAGTGATTATCCTGGTCCCGGGTCAGTGGGCCGGCGGACAGGAGGCGCCGGGCGGGCGGCGGCCGAAAGTGGGACTAATACTCAGTGGTGGGGCGGCAAAGGGAATGGCCCATGTGGGTGTGCTGAAGGTGATAGAAGAGGCCGGGTTAAAGATTGATTATATCGGTGGGACCAGCATGGGGGGACTGGTCAGTGCCCTTTATGCCATTGGTTATAGCGCGGATTCACTCGCTGCATTGGTTGCAACATTTGATTGGGACAGGTTACTTTCAGACGATATCCACAGGAGGGACCTTTCCATCGAGGAAAAACCTGATTATGACCGTTTCTTTGTTACCTTCCCCTTACAGGAGAGAAAAGTTAAACTTCCCCAGGGGGTCGTAACCGGACAAAACATTGAAAATCTCCTTGCAGAACTCTGCTCGCATGTACATAACATACAGGACTTCAATCAATTTCAAATCCCATTCCTGTGTGTTTCAGCGGATGTGGCGACCGGTGAAGAAGTCATACACAGGGAAGGATACCTGCCCGGTGCAATGAGGGCGACCATGGCCATTCCCTCGTTATTTACACCGGTGAAGATCGATGGGAGATTGCTGATCGATGGTGGGGTGGTTAATAATTTTCCCGTAGAACATGTACAGGAAATGGGAGCGGATATCCTGATAGGAGTAAATGTTGGTAATCAGCCATTCACGGCCGAAGATGAAGTCAACTTCCTGAAGGTGATGGAACAGACAGTGTTTTTGGCCTCAAATAAGCTAACAAAAGAAAATATCAAATTGTGCGATATATATATTGCACCGGATATTACGGGGTACAGTTCCACCAGTTTCAGTGAGGGTGATTCACTTATCGCCCGTGGTGACCGTGCTGCAAGGGAACATTTTGACCAATTCAAATTACTGGCCGACTCCCTGAATAAAATCGAATACATCCCCTATGCGAAACCCTCCTTCGAACCACTGGACTCCTTCCTGCTCAGTGAAATACATATTGATGGTATTGAAAATGTTTCGGGAAAATTGCTCACCGGTAGGCTTAACCTGAATGTCCTCGAGAAGGTAAGCCCCCGACAGGTTTCCGAGGCTATCGATAATGTATACAGCAGTCTGTTCTTCGAAAAAGTGACCTATGAGCTGGAGTCCGTGTATGATGAGGTCCTGGGACCAAGCGTCAAGCTGAAAATAAAAGTAAAAGAGAGGAGGGGTGGTCAATTGATGGTCGGCCTGAATTACAACACATCCTACAAGGCCTCCATCACACTCAACACCACCTTCCGGAATGTATTGTTTAATGGAACCAAATTATCCCTGAACGCGGCACTGGGCGAAAACCAGTACTTCCTTGCCCGATATGAAAAAAACAACGGATGGAGGCCGGGCTTTGTGGTTGATTTGAAGGGACAAAACTTTGACCTGAATATTTATACTGATGGTAATAAGAGGGGAGTGATTGATTATACCGATATGGGTGCTGCAATCTATACGCGATCCATCATCGGGAAGTCCTATGCATTTGGCTTTGGGGGTGAGTTTGAAAGGATCACCCTTAAACCAGATATTGGTGAAGTTATTCCCGGCAAGCAATCAGATAACTATTACAACCTGCTTGGCTATATCAACCTGGATACCTATGACAACCGGTTTTTTCCAACGGTCGGTATAAGGTTCAATACGCTTTATAAGTTTATCAACGACCAGGAACTAAACTCCTACCATTTTCTGCGCATGGAATTCGAGCAGGCAGCCAGGCTTGGCAACAGGTTCACACTGTTGCCCCGGGCCTATGGAGGTATTAGCACAGTAGATTCCTCCCTGCGGATCTATCAATTTTATCTCGGGGGACTGAACAGAACGCAGCGGAAGGGGTTACTTCCATTCGCGGGACTGGATTTTATGGAACAAAGCGGGCGGAATGCTGTTGTTCTGGGACTGGACCTGCAATATAATTTCTGGAGGTCAAATTACCTTGTGCTGAGGACAAATGTCGGTATTACAACCTGGGAACTGGAAGATATCCTGCTATTTGAGACAGGCTTTTCCGGATTCGGACTGACACTGGGCAATATGAGCCTGATCGGTCCGATTGAATTCACCCTTATGCGATCAAATCTACGGAATGATTTCCTTTTCTATATCAATATCGGATATTATTTCTGATCCATCCCCGCTCTCCTAATTCCTCAAGATTCCTTAACTTGTACGAAGCCATGATAGATGCCCTATTCTTCCGGAAAACTGGAGATGGCAAGGTACAGTGCCTTCTCTGTCCTCATCTGTGTACTCTTTCCGAGGGTGAAGCAGGAAAGTGCGGGGTAAGGAGAAATGTGAATGCCAGTCTTGTCACTGAGATTTACGGGAAACTTTCTGCCATCCATTATGATCCCATTGAGAAAAAGCCGCTTTATCATTTCCATCCCGGGAACATTATACTTTCCATAGGCAGTATTGGATGCAACCTGAGCTGCAGTTTTTGCCAGAATTGTAATATTTCCCAGGCCGATGTATCAGGATTTCCCTGGCTGAAGGATCATTCCCCGGAAGAAATTGTTCAGATGGCTGCCGGTCACGACAGCAACCTGGGCATAGCCTTTACCTACAACGAACCCACCATCTCCTTTGAATATATGCTCGAAGTTGCACGGCTGGCAAAAGGCATGGGTATGAAAACAGCCATGGTCTCCAACGGATTTATCAATGCGGATCCCCTGCTCGAATTACTCCCCTTCATGGATGCATTCAACATTGACCTGAAGGCATTCCGGGAGGAGTTTTACAAATTACACACGGGGGCAAGGCTTGCACCGGTGCTCGATACACTGATGGTCCTCAAAGAGGCCGGGAAACACATCGAGATCACCAATCTTGTTATCCCGGGACTGAATGACGATCCGGAAGTTTTCTCAGAAATGATAGATTGGATATCGAAAGAACTCGGTGTATACACAGTGCTCCACCTTTCAAGGTATTTCCCGCATCATGAGCTTACCATAGATCCTACACCGGTTGATACACTCAGGGACTTTTTTGCCATTGCGGGCAGAAAGCTCCGTTATGTCTACCTCGGAAATGTGGCCTCCTATAAAGGTCAGCAAACCAGGTGTGCAGAATGCGGGGAATTGCTTATTGACCGGACCGGGTATCACACTGAAGTAAGAAGTATCACGCCGGATACAAAATGCAAGAAATGTGGTTCTCCTGTTCAAAATCTAATATTATGAGAGTAAGAACACCAAAAGTTGCCGGGGCATTTTATCCTGGCACTGAAAATGAGATTAATAGCCTGGTCAGACGAATTATTGATGCAGAAACTGAAAAGATTGATTATTCATATGCCCGGAAGGATATCATAGGCTGCGTAGTACCCCATGCAGGTTACATTTATTCCGGTTATGAGGCCATGCATTTTTTCGAGATCATCAAAAGATCATCCGTAAAGTATGATACATTCATCATCATCAATCCGAATCATACAGGATATGGCGAACATATTGAGGTTGATTCCAATGATGCCTGGGACACGCCCCTTGGAAATGTTCCTGTCGATACTGATTTTGCCCGGCAGCTTGACCTTCCCAGGTCCGACCGGGCCCAGATGCAGGAGCATTCCGCCGAGGTGATGCTGCCATTGCTCCAGGAATCCCTTCCCGAAGGTTTCCGTATCGTCCCCATAAGCATGCTTCGCCAGAATCCCATCACCGCCATGGAGGTAGCAGAAAAGATCAGGGATGCAAATAAAGTGCTGAAGAGAAAATTAATGATCATTGCCTCTTCGGATTTCACCCATTTTGAAAGTCCGGTTGATGGTGAAATGAAGGATGACCTGGTACTTGAACAGATAGAAAAGCAGGATTCAGAAAAGTTGTATGACACGGTCATCCAGAACCGGATCTCAGTTTGCGGGTACGGTCCCATCATGACCCTGATCGAATATGGTAAGCTGGTTGCAGATAAACCAGCCTCAACCATTCTTGCCAGGGGGCATTCCGGCAAGACAAAGCCTTCTGCCTCCGTGGTTGATTACATTACCATATTGTTTTACCATGATTGAATACAGATGACAAAGAAAGAATACTATTTACATGCCCTGGTAGACGAAGGGGACTGGACCGCGTACCTACTGGAGAATTCCGGGCTTCCGGGACCCAGGACAAACCTGGAATTAATGCAGGCCTATGTAGAGCTGGGATCTGAAAAAGATTTCATACCTCTACTTGACCATACCCCTGAAGTTGCACCGGAGAATACCCCTGAGGAATTCCTTGCTTTTTGTGGTACTGCCGGACTGGCTTTACAATTGCTGGATCAGATCACACAGCTTCTTTCCGGAGTCGAAAACCGGAAACTTGATGATTTCAAGGTACTCCGGAAGGGTCTGGGATACTGTTGGTCTGTTGCAGTCGCGGCCAACCCTGAATTCGGGAAGCCAGCCTTTGAGAAACTGCTTGAACTCAATGATAAAGATGTCAAATGGATTATCAGGGAAAACCTGAAAAAAAACCGCCTGGTCAAAATGGATGCAGCATGGGGCCATGCCCTTTCAGCCAGGTTAAAATAAATACATACAGCATATTTCTATGAAGCATAATTTAAAAATCAATTTACTTTTACTGTCCAGCCTGGTCACTCTGATCCTGGCAATGTTGCTCTCTCCAGGTATGCTTTCCGCACATCATAGATCCAGGCAGGATCCTGATGAGGCTGACAGTCATGCCGCTTATCCTTTACCGCAAAAGGGATGCCTGGCCGGTGGTTGCCACTGGGAAATTGAGCCCATAAGGGAGCATCACTCAGGGATGGCACAGGAAATATATTCACTCGGGAAAGAAAAGGGTGACCCCAATGGTTGTGTAGTCTGCCATTTCGGTGATCCTGAAGCACTGACCTCGGAAAAAGCCCATAAAGGCATTGTCCGGTATCCCGCCTCCATGTGGGTCAATGACCAAACCTGTGGAAAGTGCCACAGTGAATATGTCTATACCATGAACCGCAACCTCATGCAAACAGAGGCAGGGAAGATACAGGGGGCTGTTTGGGGCTGGGGAGCCATGACAGGATACAGGAGCATATACGGTAACTATGGATTGGGTGATCCGGATGGGAAGACCCCCCTGTTTGGTAATGAGGCTTACAAGTCCTATATGGAAAAGCTGATGTCAACCCATTCATATGCATTCCCGGACTCACTGATAGAATTGCCGGAAGTTGACCTGGCAACCCTCCATGAACATCCTGAACAGGCTGTCTTCACCTATATCCGTTCCGATTGCCAGCGCTGTCATGTGGGTGTTCGTGGTGCGCAGCGCCGGGGTGATTATCACGGGTTGGGATGCGCTGCCTGCTATATCCCATATTCGGATGAAGGTTTTTACGAGGGACTTGACCCGAGCATCCCGCACCATGCAAAAGGGAAAATGCTGGTACATTCCATCCAGTCTTCACGCAAGGCAAAAGTCACGGTTAACGGGGTTACCTGGTCCGGCATCCCGGGAGAAATGTGTTCCAGCTGCCACAACAGGGGCAAGAGGATTGGTGTCTCCTACCTGGGCATGATAGAATCTGCCTATGATACCCCCTGGGATGAGCAGGGTAATGGACAACCCCGCCTCCATGGGAAAAATTACCAGTACATCAAGGAAGACTTTCACCACAGCAGGGAGAGCAGGGAGGGGAATCCTGAAGGTGGACTCCTCTGCCAGGATTGTCACCAGACAACCGATGTCCATGGAAATGGTAACATTGGCGGAACAACTTTCGGCGAGGTGGAGATTGAGTGCTCTGATTGCCATGGCACCCCTTTTGCCTATCCCTGGGAATTACCCCCCGGTTTCGGGGATGAATTTGGCATTGAACCCGGCAGACAGGTACGTGGAGTGACTGCAACCCTTCTCGATGTACAGGAGAGATTCTCAACGGTTTATGAACCGGAGGACGGATACCTGCTTACGGCCAGGGGCAATCCCATGGGCAACGTTGTACGCAGGGAAGATAAAGTGATCGTTCATTCAGCCGGCGGAGCTGATTTCCGGGTGCCTGTACTGAAAAACCTGGCCGCTGAGAACCAGTGGAAACATCCTGAAAAAGCCATAACGGCAATGATGATGGTAAAGCGTCATATGGAAAAACTGGAATGCTACAGCTGCCATTCAGGATGGGCAGCACAGTGTTACGGATGCCATGTTAAAGTGGATTATTCAAAGAATTACCGGTCGGTGGACTGGGTCCGGTCAGGAAAGTTACATGAGGCAAACGGAGAGACTGCAGAAACCCGCAGGGACAGGTTACCGGTCTACCAGCCAGGGAAGATTACGGAAGGACGGACCTATATCCGCTGGGAAAACCCTGTCCTTGGGATCAACGGTGAAGGTCGTGTGTCACCAATAATCCCGGGCTGCCAGCAAATTACTACGGTCATTGACCAGGATGGAGAACCCCTGTTTACCAATAAAATATGGCGTACGCCTGGCGGAATGGAGGGCAGCGGTCCAGATGGACAAAAAGGCATCGATATGACTCCTGCACAACCACACACAGTGACCTCTGAAGCACGTGAATGTGTCTCCTGTCATGCCGATCCAAAAGCCCTGGGATATGGCATTGCTGACAACCGGTTCATGCAGGGTTATAACCTGGACAGGTATATGGACCTTCAAACAACCACCAAACAATTGATAAGCCGCAGGTCAGTTCCGCAATTCCCATCCATCCCCGGACTGGACATGGATCTTTCCCGGATTGTCAGTCGCGATGGGAAGCAGATGCAGACGGTGGGGCACCACTGGGAGCTTTCCGGACCCCTGACACAGGAGCAACGGGAGAAAATGGAACGTATCGGTGTATGCATATCATGCCACCAGGATATACCGGACGGATCATTGCCCGTCAGGGCCATGGTCGCAGCCGGGAATATGTTTGACCTGACCCCGGTTTCAGACAAGGAACATTCCACCCTGCTCAACAAGGATATCCGTTTCGCAGCCCTTTCTCGCCTGGCCGGTCCCTTTGCCCTGGCTGCCCTGCTGGCGCTAATATTTATTATATTTAGACAGTATAAACGGATCCGCAGCCTGAACCGCCAATGATAAAACCGTTCCTGGTAACCCTGAGCCTGGTCCTCCTGCTATCCGGATGTGACACCTGCAATAAAAATGATTGCGTTGACCCGCCGGATCCCTTCAAATTCAGTATTATAGACAGGAATAATAAAGAAGATCTTGTTTTTCCTGAAAACCCGCGCTATCATCTGGACAGTATCCGCTTGTTTTACTACCAGGATGAGGAAGAGATCGAACTTCCGCTTCAATCAATAACGAAGGAGTTTCATTATACTGTACTCAGCAACCAGACCCTGCCTTATATTAGTGCCATAGGGATCATTAAGGACTTTTACCTGCAACTCAGCTATAATGATATCGATACTATGTTGATAGACGTCAGGCAGATCGATTTTGAATGTTGTACGGTCTTCCAGTATGCCCAGTCCTATATCAACGGCAAAATATTCAAGAGAAGTCAGGACGATTATACCGTTTTCCTGATAGAAAAATAATCCCGGTCATGCAAAAATTTAACCAATATGGACCTCTCAGATCTTCTTGAATTTGACAGGTTTTTTTAACTTTAGAGAAACTATACAGCCTTATGACAAAAAGAAAAATCAGAATGGGAATGGTGGGCGGGGGCCCTGGTTCCTTTATCGGCAAATTCCATGTAAAAGCAGCTCAACTCGATGGTCAGATTGAGCTGGTCTGTGGAGCATTCGACATCGATCCGGCCAATTCCAAAATACAGGGGAAGGAGTATTACCTCAACCCCTCACGTGTTTATGACAACTTCCAGGAAATGATAGCCAGGGAAAAGGAACTTCCGGAAGGTGAGCGGATGGATTTTCTTTCCATCACCACACCCAATTATGTTCATTACGAACCTGCACGGCTTGCCATGGAAAATGGCTTTCATGTAGTCAGTGACAAACCACTTACAAACGATACAGGTGATGCCAGGAAACTGGTTAAAATGGTAGAAGAAACCGGGTTGATCTTCGCGGTAACCCACGCATATACCGGATATCCCATGGTGAAGGAAGCCAGGCATATCGTACAGTCCGGCAAGCTCGGTAAGATCAGGAAGGTGGTATCGGAATATCCACAGGGATGGCTGTCCGAACCCATAGAAGGAACCGGTAACATGCAGGCCGAATGGAGGCTTGACCCGAAGCGTTCCGGCAAATCGAACTGCATGGGGGACATAGGCACCCATGCCCTCAACCTTGCTGAATATGTAACAGGGTTGAAAGTCACCCAGCTTTGTGCAGATGTCAGTACCCTGGTTGAAGGCAGGAGGCTGGATGATGACGGCAACATACTGGTCAGGTTTGATAACGGGGCCAGGGGTATCATTTATGCCAGCCAGATCTCAGCGGGTGAGGAAAATGGACTGAAGATCCGGGTATATGGTGAGAAAGGCGGACTGGAATGGATACAGGTGGAACCCAATACACTGACTGTGAAATGGCTTGACAAACCCGTGGAAGTGATCCGCCCGGGTAATCCCTGGTGTTCAGATATTGCCCAGTACAATACCCGCTTCCCCGCCGGGCATCCTGAGGGTTTGATCGAAGCCTTTGGCAATGTTTACCGCAATGTAGCCACATGTATACAACACCGCCTGGAAGACAAGGAACCGCCTGCCGAGGCTAAGGATTTCCCGACCGTACAGGACGGGTTGAGGGGCATGCTGTTCATTGACAGTGTGATCGAATCAAGCGGCAGCGATAATAAATGGTTGGATTTCCCGAATTAAATAACACATCAGAAATATGTCAAGACCCGTAACATTATTTACCGGACAGTGGGCAGACCTTCCACTGGAAACCATGTGCCAGAAAACCAGCTCATTCGGTTATGATGGCATAGAACTGGCCTGCTGGGGAGACCATTTCGAGGTTGATAAAGCCGATGAAGCCTATTGCAAGGAGAAACTGGCACTGCTTAAAAAATATGACCTGGACCTGTTTTCCATATCCACTCACCTGGTCAGCCAGGCCGTCTGCGATAACATCGACGTACGCCATCAATCCATCCTTCCGGATTATATCTGGGGAGATGGCGACCCGGAGGGTGTAAGGCAGAGGGCTGCAGAAGAAATGAAAAAAACAGCTGCTGCTGCCAGGCGGCTTGGCGTCAAGGTGGTAAATGGATTCACAGGCAGTTCCATCTGGCATTTACTGTACTCATTCCCTCCTGTTTCGGATGACATGATTGAAAAGGGATACCAGGATTTTGCCGACCGATGGATCCCCATCCTCAATGAATTTGAAAAGCAGGGTGTCAGGTATGGACTGGAGGTGCATCCGACAGAAATCGCCTTTGACATTGCCTCTGCCGAGCGTGCCCTTGAAGCTGTGGGTCATCATCCTGCCTTTGGGTTTAACTACGACCCCAGCCATTTCGGTTACCAGGGTGTGGATTATGTGGAGTTCATATACCGTTTCAGCGAGAGGATCTTCCATGTGCATATCAAGGATGCCAAATGGTCTGATGTTCCGACAGAAGCTGGAGTATTTGGCGGACATATTGCATTCGGGGACAGGCGAAGGTTTTGGGATTTTACCAGTCCGGGCCGCGGTGATACCAATTTCGAGGAGATCATCAGGGCCCTGAACCGCATTAATTATACCGGACCCCTTTCAGTGGAATGGGAAGATCCAGGCATGGATCGTGAACATGGTGCCATGGAGGCCTGTGAGTTTGTAAAGGACATGGACTTCAAACCCGCCGGCCAGGCATTTGATGATGCCTTCCGGAAAGATGAAATCTATCACTTTGCATGATGGTCGAACGTGTCACTATAGAGGCGTTAAATACGAAGGCTCTCCTGTTCTTGTATTCTGGGATGCCTTGATAGATCCATTCCTTGAAGATGAAGTAAGGAATATACTTGATTCAGTCGGAAATGAATGTGTCGACAATAATATTGATGCGGAAGTGCCACTAGATGAGGCTGCTATGCTTCTTAGAGGAATGGTACAGCAAGTATACGATCGAATGGTATACGTAGACCAACGACTTCGTACAAAACCAACCCAGAAAGAGAAAGCCACGCGTAAAGATGTAAAGCACGAAGTTGAGAAGATGATTAAATATGTAGACGAATATGCAGAAGCCGCAAAGGCATTATTCTAAAAATCATCAAATT